>NZ_FOQW01000010.1:0-266060 GCF_900113845.1 Methylobacterium brachiatum
CGACGTCGCCGACCAGGCTGCCCGACGTGCCGCCGTTGCCGACCTGGAGGGTGCCGGCCGCGATGGTGGTGCCGCCGGTATAGGTGTTGCTGCCGGCGAGCGTCAGGGTACCGGCACCGGCCTTGGTCAGACCGCCGGCGCCGTCCATCGTGCCGCTGAAGCTGGTGGAGGAGTTGTCGCCGCCGGCGGTGAGGCGGGCGGCGCCCAGCGCGACGCGGCCCTGTCCGGCGAGCGACCCCACAATCTCGCTGTCGGCCAGCGCCAGGGTGGCGCCGGCGCCGACGAGCACGGCGCTGCGGTCGCCGATGGCCTGGCCGCCGCCGGCCAGGAGGGTTCCGGCCGCGATGGTGGTGGGACCGGCATAGGTGTTGATGCCGGAGAGCGCGAGTGTGCCGGCGCCGAGCTTGGCTAGGCCGCCGGATCCGGCGAGCGACTGGGTGAGGGTGAAGGTGTTGGCCGGGTCGGCGATGTCGAGCCCGCCGCCACCGTTCGCCCAGGTGATCGGGCGGGTGGTGGCGGTGAAGCCGGTTCCGGTGACCCGGAGGATGCCGCCGTCGAAGGTGAGCGGGGCCACGGCGGCGCCGAGGTTGGCGTCGCGGCTGACCGAGAGGGTGCCGCCGGCGAAGGTCGTGCCGCCGGCATAGGTGTTCGCGCCGGTGAGCGTGAGCGTGCCGCCGCCCAACTTGATCAGGCTGCCGTGGTCTGCCCAAGCCGCGGCCCCGGGATCCTTCTCCTGCTTGCGCTGAACGAGGGCATCCTCGGAAATGTCGTTGGACCAGATGTCGCGGGTGCCGGTCGGGAGGTTGGCCGCAACCGGCCCGAGGAACTGACCCGGCCCCTTCATGGCTTTGTTGAGATCGATCACGCCCCAGCCCCAGACGGCATTGGGCGCATTGGGGTTGGCGTCCGGGATGCCGTCGACCGCGTTGCGGTGATAGGCGGTGGTGAGCAGGACGTCGCGGGCCTGCTGATTGGTCATGTAGGGATAGCGCTGCATGATAACCGCGAGCGCCCCCGTGGCGTGCGGCGCCGCCATCGAGGTCCCGTCGACGCGTGTGTACCCGGTCTGGTTATCGGGATCGATTTGCCACTCCGCTGCGTCCCACGGAGCTCCCGGGACCCAGGGCGGCGCTGTGCTCGTGATCGCTGTGCCCGGCGCAACGACATACCAGTATTTGGCGATGCCGGCCCGGTTGGAATACGATGAGAGTATCAGATCGGCCGAGTTCAAGCTGCCATTCGCGCCAGCCTCAGCGCCACCGACGGCAAGCCAGTTCCTCTCCAGATCGGGCCTTAAATAGGGCAGCGACGAGCGGACATTGGGATTGCTGTAGCCCGTGTTTCCAGCCGCAATCACCTGAATGACGTCGTAGCGCTTGGTGACGTCGGCCATGGCATCGAGCAAGCCGAGCTTGCCGTCGAACCGGGAATAGGCTGAACGCACGCCGGCGAGGCTGTCGTAGTTGTCTCCGACTGGCGGGCTGCCCCAGGACGAATTGATCACGCGGGCCCCCGCCGCAGCCAGGGTGCCATAGGCGTTCTTGAAGTAGGCGTAATCCGCGTTCGGCCCGTACCGCGTCTCGTCTGTCGAATGGGTGTTCGTGACGTAGACGTCGGCGTCGAACGCCACACCGTGCATCCCGGTGCCGTCCCGGGCCGCTGCGACCGTTCCGGTTACGTGGGTGCCGTGAGGGTCGTTATAACGCGCGTCGTACGCACCGGGCACAGTGTAGGCATCGCCTGTCTTGAAGAAGCTCGGCTGGGGCCAAGAGTCTTGAGGCTGGCCGTACCAGTCCTGGAAATAGTAGCCGTCCGACCCGAATGTTCCGGTGATCGTCAGCGGCTTGACATGTCCATTGGCGAATTCCGGGTGGTCGCTGTAGACGCCGGAATCCACCACCCCGACGATGACGCCCAGGCCGGTATAGCCGGCCGCATAGGCATCGGCCGCGCGCATCGCCTCCAGGCCCCAATCCGCCCGGTATTCCGGCGTGCGCCAGTTCGCGGGGTCGGCGCTGGCCAAGCTCTGCGCGAGGGCATGATACGAGACCGAGGCCCCCAATGCCGCGAGACCGAGAGTCGATCGGCGCAGTACGGTCGTAATTAATCGCCGACGATTGAACCCACCACAGGCATTGTTATCGACATATGCTTGGTTACGCATCTTCAGCTGCTCAATTTCCCGGAAAAATGGAGACAACGCCGTTGTTCGCCGTGAGGGATCGTCGTTAATCGAACCTAGCAGCAGTGAGCGGTATGAAGTGGAGGAGATTAGATCTCAAAAAATACGACGCGCAAGTAAGATTTTATCTCTAATACATCTCACGATATCGATTAATATTCGTATCGATATGAAAATAATGATCAAAAATGCTTTGACATGACTCAGATGATGTCGCCGGCTACATTTTGGAATGGCATGTTTCTTGCTAGTTTCCGCAGGAGCATCATTGGCTGCCAGCGTGCCTATGTGCGGTACAGCAGATGTTTCCATACGCCGTGTGATCAAAATGCTACGGCACAGCATTTCGGCGGCCAGCCAAAGCATCTGCTCTTGTCAGAACAACACTATGTCTCCAGCCGCTGACAGGCGGCATGACCCGCTCGGCAGTGAACACGAGGGAGTTCGCAGCGACAGCGCCGTGTGGTGCACATCGTTCACGCATGAGCGATCGGCAGCTCGCCGACTTGCGTCGTGTAGCGCGGCGTCCGCATCTCGAACTTGGTGTTCCACTCCCGGCCGCTCACGAGGCCGGCGCCACTGCGCCGCAGCCCCAGCGCGCGTTGCAAGCGTCCATGGCCGCCATGAGTGGCCCGGATCGCTCCCAGTCCATCCGCCCGATCAGCGCTCGGTGGCTGTGGGACAGCGGCACCAGATCATTGGTGACGATCCCCGCCCTGGAATACCGCCACGGTCGCTCGCCGGGCTCGCGCCAGGTCTTCGCTACCCCGTGCGGCGCCGCCTTGATCAGCGCCAGCGTGTCGGACGTGTGCTCCGGCAGCGTCACCGTGGTCGAGACCGAGCGCATGGGCGCGTCCCGGTCGTGCTCGCTGGTGTGGTAGAAGAACGGATCCCGGCGCCGCCCACAAGCCTCCGCTGCGCTCCGGCCCCTGCGGGGTGCAGGCTACACCGGGGCCCGTTCTGGGGGCGCCATCGCGCCCGGGACGGTGCCGAGCGCACGGGGGACCCAGACGATGCCGAGCTTCACCACCACCGCTTGCGCCGCCGCCCGCTACACCCTCCAGGTCCACGTCGAGGAACTGCGCGCCGAACTGGCCTCCGTCCTCTCCCGGTCCGAGCGCCGCCAGATCGAGCGCGAGTTCCGGGCGGCGCAGGCCCGGCTCGCCGGGCTCACCGCCTGACGGCGGGGCCGCCCCAAGGGGCGGCCATCTCCCGTTTCACGGGAGACCGCTTCGCGGACGAGCGGTGCATGGTCACGCCCATGAAGTTTCGAGGCACTGGCGCCGATCATCGGCACCAGTGCCGGGTCCGCCCCTCCTTTTCCTCTCGGCCCGGCTGATACGGCAGCGCCAGGCCCTCACGCGCCAGGATCGTCCCGACGATCCCGGCCCGCACGCTGAGATCGCCGAGAGTGCGCCCGTAGCGGCCGGTGGCGCCCGTTCGCACCACCTCGACCGGATTCCCCCGGGCCAGCTGCGCGACCCGCTCCTTGGCCCGCAATCCGGCCTGCAATTCGGCATCGCAACTGGGATGGAAGACCTTCGGCGCGTCGATCGCCGTGAACCGGATCTTCTCCGCGCAGCCCCGGGTGACCACGACGCAGGGTAGCGCCACTGTGTCGCCGTCCAGGATGATGATCCGGGTCCCGTCCAACGTTTCCGATCTCGCCGACGTCACGGGCACCGCCGTCCCAGCGATTGCCAGCGCCGCACACAGCATGCGTAAAGGGCTTGGCCGTGGTGTGCTTAGCGCCAGCATTCGCGGCTCCACGGGCATGACATCGAAGGCGTATGACGGATCATGACGGACAAGCTGCTCGCCCTCCTCGACCGTTTGAAGGCACATCAAAAGGAACTTATCTTCAGTGCGGCAACCAGTGACTGCCTGCCGCCCGCAAACCTCATCCGCCGGATCTCAGAGCTTGAAAGTATGATTGCCGCCGTCGAGGCCGTGGCCGACGAAGAGGCGGCTCGCGAGCGGTCCAGAAAAGTCTAGGTAGGGGACTCATTCAGGTCCATGCGATCACACAGGAAACGAGTGCGACGGCGGCCAGATAGTTGCAGGCCAAGCGGTCGTAGCGGGTCGCGACGCGCCGCCAGTTTTTGAGATGGCCGAATAGGCGCTCGATCCTGTTGCGCCTCCGGTAGGCGGTCCGGCTGTGCTTATAGGGTACCGTTCGGGTGGCCGTGGACGGGATGGTGGCGATCACCCGGTGGCTCTTCAGCCAATCCCTCAAGCTCTGTGCGTCGTAGGCTTTGTCGGCGATCAGACGCTTGGGCGGCACCACAGCGCACAGAAGGGGCAGCGCCATGGTGATGTCGGCCACGTTGCCGGGCGTCAGGGCGAACGCGACCGGTCGGCCACGATCATCGGCCAAGCAATGGATTTTACTCGTGAAGCCGCCGCGCGTCCTTCGACAGGCTCAGGATGAGGCGGCCGATCGCCTGGCTCCAGGCCCCCCTTTTCCGCCCGATGCCGAGCGGTGTGCCTTCACGGGGGACGCGTCGAGCATCAACTCATCTGGCACGGGGCCTGTGGCCGCGACCTTTGCAAACAAGCGCGGCCAGACCCCGCGCTGGGACCACCTGTTGTAGCGGTTGTAGATCGTGGTGTGCGGGCCGTAGGCGGCGGGCGTATCCTGCCAGCGGCAGCCGACTTTCAGCACATACAGTATGCCGCTGATCACCCGCCTGTCGTCGACCCGAGGTTTGCCGGGTTGGCCGTGAGGCAGATGTGGCTCGATCCGCCCCCAGGCTTCATCGGAGAGCTAGAACAACCGTGCCATCGCGATCCTCCTGCGCTGGAAACCCAATCTCAGGAAGAAAACGCGAGCGATCGCAAATGGTTGTATGGGTTCTCTACCTAGGGCGATCAGATCGACCGAAATCCAGAGCAGGTTTTGCGTCCGCCCGGAAACGTTTCTGGCCGGTGGTCGGGGCGTTGGTGACAGCTGCAAACGTCGCTGGCTACTTCTGGCCATCGTTGACCCTAGCCACTGGAGCCAACCTCGATCCGCAACAGGATTTCCAAACCAGTTTCGTCGCGACGAACACTGGGCATGTCCCATTGTACGGGATCACGTTCGTTTGCGAGCTCGTCGGCAGCCAAGCATCCATAGGTCACCTGGAAACAGGTGGGGATGCGTTTGACGAGATCCCCATCCTAAAGAAGGGAGAGCCGGCCACACGCTCCTGCTTCAGAAAGAGCCTCGCCATCAACGGGCCGATGCTCCGGGTCACGGCCTACTATCACTGGCCGCTAATCGACAGGATAGCCAGCACCACGGCATATTTCTCGCCATGGCACGGTTCGACTGGTACGGTCCTCGTCCAAGAGCCGGAGCCAATTCAACGCCTACCGGTGCTGATCCATATCGGGCGCGCTCCACGATCGTAACCTGCCGCCCGTCGGATTGAGGGCATGGCTCGGGCGCCATCGCCGGAAGCTTACCCGCTCGGCCCCGCCCCGATCTGCTCACGGGGCAGGGGAGCGCCCGATCTCGCCGGCGGTCGAGCTGAGTCGATACGCAACTTGGCTTGGCGTGAAGATGCCTCATCGGCCTGCGGGCCTAGGTCCTGCCACGGCTCGAACGTGACAAGTCACCCGAGGCTCGCCAGGCGGCTCAAAACGCCTTGCAGGAGCGTCAAAGCAGGTAGCATGCTTGCCTCCGGAACGACTCCGAGGGCGGCAAAGAGTGGGTTAAATGATGGCAGACACGACCGGCCTTCCGGTCGCGGTAATCGGAGCTGGGTTCAGCGGCACAATGGTCGCGCTTCAGGTGCTCGCCGCATCGAATCGTCGTCCTGTGCTTTTATGCGAGCGCGCGGAGAACTTCGGGCGTGGTTTGGCCTACGCCACCGACAATCCCGCCCACGTCCTAAACGTCCGGGCGGCCAATATGAGTGCCTTCCCCGATCGGCCGGACCATTTCGAGGCATGGCTTGCTCGCACGGAGCTCAACCTCGCACCCGCTGAGACACCAGGAATCTGCCGAACCGCGGCCGGCACCTTTGTCGCGCGCGGGCTCTACGGTCGCTATCTCGCGGAATTGCTGATCGACACGGTGACCGGTCCGGACGTCCCACGCCTCCGCCTCATCAACGATGCCGTCGTCGATCTTGAGCCGACAACCGAAGGCTTCTTGCTGCGCACGGAGGGCGGTCTCACGCGTCGCGTTGCAGGCGCAGTGCTCGCCATGGGCAACCTGCCCAGCAACGGACAGTTCGCCAGCCGTCACCGCGCCAGCCCGTGGCGGCCGGAAGGGTTCGATCGCCTCGACCCCACCAGGCCTGTTCTGATCGTCGGCACTGGGTTGACGATGGTCGACGCCGTGGCCGCCCTGCGCGGGCGTGGCTTCGCCGGTCCCGTCGTTGCAATCTCGCGCCGCGGTCTTCTACCGAGTGCCCACGCGCCCACACGGCCTTGGCCGGTCCCCACGTTGGCCCCGACGGATCTCACATCTCTATCCCATCTGCTCGGTCGGATCCGGGCAGAAATCGCCGCCGCCCAGGCGGCCGACGCCGACTGGCGCGGCGTTCTCGACGCATTGCGGCCGATCACTGACAGCGCCTGGAAGGGTCTGCCGGCGGCGGAGCGCGCCCGCTTTCTCCGTCACCTGCGCCCGTACTGGGACGTTCACCGCCATCGCATGGCGCCGCCCGTCGCGGAGGCCCTGGCCGAAAACATCGCACGCGGATCGCTGGCGGTCCGGGCTGGACGCATCCTGTCCGTCGTCGACGAGCCTGCGGAGGCCCTCGTCACGTGGCTGCCACGTAGGGGAACCCAGCCTGAAGCGATGCGCGTCCAGTGTATTTTCGACGCTACCGGTGTAGGGGGCGTCGCCGGCACGCACGATCCCTTGCTGACACGGCTCCTCGACCGGGGCCTGATCCAGCCAGGCCCCTTCGGCTTGGGGCTCGATACCGACGCGGAATTTCGCGTGCTCGGTCCTCAGTCTCAGGGGACGCTATGGACGATAGGGCCGCTCCTGCGCGGGGTGTTGTGGGAATGTACAGCCGTACCTGACATCCGCACCACAGCCACGCGCCTTGCAGCGACAGTGGTCAAGACTCTCGATTCCAGCGATGCAACCTCGAACGAAAAAGCCCCGCGCGGCGGCTGCGGGCGGGGCTGAAGGTGGTCGGGAGGAGCCGCGACGAGCGCAGCAAGCCGCGGGCCAGCTACGGCGGATCCCGCGGGAGCGCCCGGCCGTAGGAGAGCAATCTCAGGAGCGTCGAAGTTCGCCCACAACGCGAGATGTGAACACCCTCCTAGGCTGTCGCGTCGGCCGATCAGATCAATATTGCGACTTGTGGTTGATCGCGATAAAGACACTCCCGGATACGGGGAGACAACAAGTGTTCGAACTCGCGACGGTCAATGAATGGTATGAATTAAGCGTTAGGCACCCAGAGTTCCGCGGCGTAACGGTCACCAATCTAAAAAATTGGGGCGTCATGAAAGCGGCGAGTTTCATCGAAGAGCGGTTTGCCTCAAGACACAACGACAAAGGCATTCGAATTCTGGAGTTCGGCCACGGCTTCAATCACTGGCTGCTTTCTCGATATCAAAATAGATATGAGGTTTGGGGAGCCGATCGTCCTCAAGGGCTACACTATTTCAAGGATGATGAGTGGGATCAGCGTTTTGCGGCTGAGATGGTCCCGGCATGTCCATCGGTAAAATTCGCGAGAACCTTGGTCGGCGAGAACATCGCAGGACATGAGCTTCCGGAAAATTATTTCGATATCATCGTTTCGATTTCTGTTCTCGAAGAGATGCCGGTCGCCGCCGCCGGAGCTATCGTCAATAATGCTGCCAAGTTATTGCGTCCAGGCGGCGTTCTGTTGAGCAGCTATGATCTGCTACTGGCAAACTTCACGCGGCTTACGGCGGAGTATTATCATGAGCATCGAAGGTCAGGCCTAATTATCGACCCTCCCCCGGACGGGGTTTTGGATTGGAGCGGCACACTGATCGAAAACCCCTTAGCTGTAATGCTTTGGTATCAGGGCGGCATGCCGGAGAAGGGCCGAAAGTTCTGGGGTCACCATGGATCGATCTTCACGGCGGGGCAGAAGCCGACAGAGGGCTGATCTGCTCGGTTCCGGGGCCGGTCCTAGACGAAAGAAAGCCCCGCGCGGCGGCTGCCGACGGGGCTGAAGGTGGCTTGGGAGGAACCGCGGGGCAGCTATGGCGGATCCCGAGGGAGCGCCCGGCCGCCAATGATGCCGACCAGGAGCGCGATCAGGGCCCAGACATGGGTCAGGTCATGGCTGGGCGGCGGGCGGGCGACCGGCCGTAGGCGAGCCATGGCCATTCGGGCGGCCTACCGGTATGCGCATGACCGGCCGCCACACAGACTTGGCGTGCTGTCTCTAGGACGGCCCTGCGCGGGCGCCTGCTCTCGGTGGAAAGATGGCTTGGCTTATCTTCGGCGACAGTCACATCTGGACGTTCAAATACGCGGATGAAAAAGGCTGGATCAGGCAGCCTTGCGACTTCATAGAGGTCATGGGGGCAACAGCAGTCGGGCTGCGAAATCCCAATGGTCAAACGAACGCCCTGGAGATATTCGCTCAAGGCCTACTGCCTCCGCGGGAGCAGTTCACGCCCGTCATGCAGCTCGGCGAGGTCGATTGCGGGTTTGTGATCTGGTGGCGGGCAATGAAGCTCGCAGAGAGCGTCGATGCTCAACTGGAAACATCGATCAATGCCCATTTTGGCTTCGTGGATCGGCTTCTCAGCGAAGGGTACAGCACCGTAGTCCTTACCGGAGCGGCGCTGCCGACGATCCGGGATGGCCAGGATTGGGGAGAAATCGCGAACAAGAGGCGCGAGGTGGTGACTTCCCTCGTCGAGCGCACTCAACTGACCATGCGGTACAACGCGATGCTGCGTGACGGCGCAGCGCGGCGGGGGTTGCCCTTCATCGACATATCGAGCGAAATCATTGACCGGGCCACGGGGGTGATTTCTGACGCCTTTCGGGCTGAAGATCCGTTGGATCACCACCTTAACAGCGAGCGGGCAGGCAGGCTCTGGGCTACGGCGCTCAACGCTCTCTAGCCTCCAAAAAGAGCGTTCAGGGCACAGACAAGGCTCAGGCTTTAGCCGGGCGGCGAATGATCGACCGGCCGCAGGGGCGCCCCGTCTCGATCAGGCCCCTGCACGGGCGCCGGTTATAGGTGAGCAGCACCGCCGACAATCTAACTTCAAGGCATAGAGTGGCTTACAATTGCTGGTCACATCTCATTGGATGGGGCGCGGATACCATCGTATATCCAAGGATCAGCATTCTTCGTTCGTCGATAGTATATCAGCATCTCAGTAAGATGTGCAATCTTTTCTTTCCAATCCTGATGGAAGCCGAATTTATAGCCGTGCCGTAGAGCGTCTTGTGGCGTATATGGGGCGCCGTTGTAAGGCAAATTGTTATCTGCCTTTCTAATTAACTCCAGCACGCTACTATTATGACCAATACCTAATATTCCACATATCTGCTCGGCCACATGGGCAAAAACTTCGTTGGTTGGATGATTGTGTGTCAGCATGAGCAGCATATCCTGATGACGCTCTGTCATGAAATCAGAAACTTTGACGTCCAAGGACGCCTCTCGCGCCCGTAGCTCGGTGGCGCATTGCTTGAACCTCGAAATGCTTCCTAGATCATTCCCCTGTTCAATTTCTGAAATAACGGAGGATGCGGCTTCTTCTCGATCCAAAATGTGCATAATTTCTTCTTGACCGTATATTTCTCCGAAAGAGTATTTCGCGGACATTGGCGCATAGCCAACGTTCGTCATTCCAGAGTTAAAAATATAAGGAACGGTGATAATCTGCTTGCCGTAAAAATTTTCTTTTAAATACGATATAGATAATCTGCCATGATTTGCATCGAGTTCTTGGCAAACGATGATATCCGCATCGATCAGCTCTTTATAGGTCTCCAATTCACCTTTAAAATTTCCTGTTCTGGCATTATTGCTGAGATATTTGGCGCCAACATGCTCACAAATTATTGAAATGTGTTCCGCAACAACGCCTAACTGACAATTGCCGAAAAAAGCTATTACCATTTGAATAAATGCCCGTGGCGCGGCGTGGATCTTTAATGCGCTGAGTAGCCCATATGATTGGGCTGTGAAAGCAGGCGGCGATGGAGGCCGCGGTGCCCAGAAACAAAAAACCGCCGAAGCTGGAGCCGGGCGGTTGGGCAGAACGACAGAGATGTGATGGAGAGCTAGCGCTTCGTCAGGTTGGAGATGATCAGGCCGACCAGGAGCGCGATCAGGGCCCAGATATGGCTCAAGTCCTGACCAGGCGGCGCGCAGTTCACGGCGCCGGAGCCCGCGGCAGGATCTCGAACTCAAGGGGGGGCAGGATCGTCGTGATCGACCAGCCCAGCGCGCGCTGCAGCGGGTTGCAGTCGTAAGCCACCACGCCGAGGAGCCGCCCGCGGCCGGGCATGGCGTCGAGCGGGATGAACGGGCCGATCACCTCTTCCTCGCGCCCCAGCGGCCCGTAGGCGTCGAACCGCTCAACCTCGTAGTCCAGGCGCCGCCCGGCGCCATCCACCAGCCACCAGCGTCGCGTGATCTCGCACGAGCGCGACCGCTCCCGCACACCGCGGATCAGCAGCCGCTCGCCGGGCCGGACTGCTTGCTCGGGTTGACGATCTCGCGCGAGACCTGGCGAACCGGCGGCTCGCGGTCAATCGCCATGGCGAAGATCCGGCCGACAACGAACAAGAGCGTGCTTTAGTAGAGCGCGTTGAGCACGAGCTGCAGGCGAAGAACGAGCACCGCAAGCCGATCTCGATGAACGTGCCGGTGTTCTCTGACCTCGCCGAGGCGATCGCGGCGGCGCCGCGCACGCATCTGACCTTCCTCGTCACCGAGTACGGGAAACCGTTCTCGACGGTGGGCTTCGGCAACCGGTTCCGCGAGTGGCGCAACCAGGCAGGCTTACCGCACTGCTCAGCCCACGGGCTGCGCAAGGCGACCGCGGCGCGGCTGGCCGAGCGGGGCTGCACCCCGCACGAAATCATGGCCGTGACAGGCCCCCAAACGCTCGAGGAGGTAGAGCGATATACCCGGGAGGCCCAGCGCGCGGGGCTCGCTGACAGCGCCTGGGAGCGCTACGCCAAGGGGCAGCAAGGTCCCACCGCGGAAGCGGGTTCGGGTCCCACTTCCACTAAGTCGTTGTCAGAGCTTGCTGAAAATGCGCCGGTGGCGCTCCCAAGGGGAATCGAACCCCTGTTTTCGCCGTGAGAGGGCGACGTCCTAGACCGCTAGACGATGGGAGCTTTCCGGCGGCGCCCGGGTGCTATAGCCACGCCCCGTCGGGGGAGCAAGGGGCTTCTTTCGAGATTCCGTATGGATCGGTGCGGATGGGGCACGGATAGAGGTCGTGGTGGACGCATTGGACGAGGCGCGGGTCGGGATCGTCGCGGACGGAGGGATCCGGCTCGACCGGGCGCTGGTGGCCTTGTTCCCGGACCTGTCCCGGGCTCGGCTGCAGGATCTGGTGCGCGACGGGCGCGTGACCCGGGACGGTACCCCGGTGCGCGATCCCTCCGCGAAGGTCGCGGCCGGCGCGCAGATCGTGCTGGCGGTGCCGCCGCCGGCGGATGCGGAACCCGCGGCCGAGGCCGTCGACCTGGCGATCGCCTATGAGGACGACGACCTCGTGGTGATCGACAAGCCGGCGGGCCTCGTGGTCCATCCGGCGCCGGGCCACGAGAGCGGGACGCTGGTCAACGCGCTGATCGCCCATTGCGGCGCGAGCCTCTCGGGGATCGGCGGCGTGCGCCGGCCCGGCATCGTCCACCGGCTCGACAAGGATACGAGCGGCCTGATCGTCGTCGCCAAGAACGACGCGGCGCACCAGGGCCTGACCGCGCAATTCGCCGATCACGGGCGGACGGGGCCGCTGGAGCGGGCCTACGCGGCCCTGGTCTGGGGTATCCCACACCCGCGCACGGGGACGATTGCGGCCAGCCTCGCCCGCTCGCGGCACAATCGGGAGAAGATCGCCGTGGTCTCGGACGAGGCCGGGCGGCACGCGGTGACCCATTACACGGTCGCCGAGACCTTTCCGGAAGTCTCCCTGGTGCGCTGCCGCCTGGAGACCGGGCGGACCCATCAGATCCGGGTGCATCTCGCCCATCGCGGCCACCCGCTCCTCGGGGATCCGGTCTATGGCGGCGCGTTCCGCACCAAGGCGGCGCGGCTGTCGGCGCCGGCGCGCGACGCGCTCACGGCCCTGGGGCGGCAAGCCCTGCACGCGGAACTGCTGGGCTTCAGCCATCCGCGCACCGGGGAGACCCTGCGGTTCGAGAGCCCGATCCCGCCCGACATCGCCGCGCTCATGGACACGCTCGCGAAGGCTTGAACCACGATGGTCGGACAGGAAACCGAATCCGCGCCGCGTGCGAAAGATCACGCCGGGCCGCGTCACATCGTGACATGGTACGACCATTCGGCCGGTCGCGCGTTGATGGCGACGTGGGTGTCCCCAACCGCTACCGGTCCGTCCGACTTACCCGTATGACATGGGTGGCCGGGAGGGTCGGCTCAAGAGCGGCCCCAGTGGACGGCACTGTTGCCCGTCGCGTCCGCCCGTCAGGGGGACCAGAGTCCAGGAGAATGCCATGGCCGGTACGCTACCCGTGCTCGCCAATGAAGGTGGCCTCTCGCGCTACCTCGACGAGATCCGCAAGTTCCCGATGCTGGAGCCGACGGAGGAGTTCACGCTGGCCAAGAGCTGGCGGGATGCCGGCGACCGTGAGGCCGCGCATCGGCTCGTGACCTCGCACCTGCGCCTCGTGGCCAAGATCGCCATGGGCTATCGCGGCTACGGCCTGCCGATCGGCGAGGTCGTGTCCGAGGGCAATGTCGGCCTGATGCAGGCGGTCAAGCGCTTCGATCCCGACAAGGGCTTCCGCCTGGCGACCTACGCCATGTGGTGGATCAAGGCGGCGATCCAGGAATACATCCTGCGCTCGTGGTCGCTCGTGAAGATGGGCACCACGGCGAACCAGAAGAAGCTGTTCTTCAACCTGCGCAAGGCCAAGGGCAAGATCTCGGCGCTCGACGAGGGCGACCTGCGCCCCGATCAGGTCAAGCAGATCGCCACCCGTCTCGGTGTGCCCGAGCAGGACGTGATCGACATGAACCGGCGTCTCTCCGGCGACACGTCGCTCAACGCGCCCCTGCGCGAGGAGGGCGAGGGCGAGTGGCAGGACTGGCTCGTCGACAATGCCCCGAGCCAGGAGACCGTGCTCGCCCGCGAGCAAGAGGGGCAGAACCGCCTCTCGGCCCTGCGCGACGCGCTGGGCGTGCTCAACCCGCGCGAGCGGCGCATCTTCGAGGCGCGGCGTCTCGCCGAGGATCCGATCACGCTGGAGGACCTGTCCGGCGAGTTCGGCGTCTCCCGCGAGCGCGTCCGGCAGATCGAGGTCCGTGCCTTCGAGAAGGTGCAGGAAGCGGTCAAGCGCAACATCGCCAACCGCGAGCTGCCGCGCACGGGCATCGAGGCCCACTGATCGACCGGATCCGACGCGTCCGGGTACGCGCCGGATCCGGTCACCTACGGCGCTTACTGCCAGGCGTCGAAGGCGTTCTGCATGACCTGCGCGCCGGCGCTGCCCTTCTCGAAGGTCAGCACGGCCCGCTTGCCGGAGGTGTAGCGCACCGCTAGGTCGAACCAGTTGCGGTGGAGCAGCAGGTCGGTGTTGCGGTCGACGTCGTTCTGAAGCGACGACAAGCCGATCAGGAACAGGTTGTCCCGGACCCGGACCGGCAGGCCGGAGACCGGAGAACCGCGGCCGTTCTCGTCGTCCTTGGCCTGAAGCAGGCCGACATCCTGCACCGTCCGGGCGCCATCGCCCGTCTGGCTGAAGGCGAGACTGACCGTGTGCGACGCCGGGAGCGTCGCGTCGAGGTTGCGCTGGATGGTCATCACCAGCGTCAGCCCGGCATCCGGTATCGTCACGGTCGCGACGACGGCGTTCTGGAGGGGCTGGCCCTGCTCGCCGTTCACAGTATCCAGCCGCCACGTCACCCGACCGGTGGTCTTGGTCGGTTGCGCGTTGTCGGCGCCCGTCCCCTCCTCGATCAACTCGGCCCGCTGCGCGACGGACAGGTTCGGCTGGGCCGGCGTCGGGGCGACCTTCGCGGGAGCCGTGCCGTCCTGGCGAGCAGCCGATCGCGGCGCCGGTGCCGCCTCGCCACCGACCCGATCGCCGAACTTGCTCTCGCTTTCCGTCGGCTGAGAATCCGCCGTCTCGGTGCCGTTCGTCGGCAGGGTCTGGGGCCGGTCGCGGAGCATGAAGGCGGCCACGGCGATCAATCCGATCACCACCGCGAGCACGGAGCCCACGAAGACGTTGCGCAGGATGTGCGAGCGGCCCGAACGCGGCGGGACCACCTCGATGCGCGGTCGCTGGCGACCATTGCCGGCCTCGCCGGCGGACGCGCCCAGGTCGGGATCCTCGTGGTCGAGGGTCGGATCGGGACTGGCCGGCGCCTCTTCGGGCGCGGAAGCCTGGGTCGCCCCCGGTCGCGGCGACGAGATGGCGATCGGCGCCTCGCGCGGCTCGGGCTCCGGCTCCACCCGCGCGAAGGGCGGCTGGGCGGCGGGGAGGACCGGCTCCGGGGCGGGACGGAGCGGCGGTTCCGCGGCCACGGGTTTCGGCGGCGACGGCTCCGGGATCTCCGGCGGTGCAGGCGGGTGCGGCGGCTCGGGGACCACGGCCGCGTCGTTGGCCGGGGCCGGAAGGCCGCCGTGATCGACCTCCAGCCGTTCGATCGCCGTGTCGAGGGCCCGGCGCTCGAGGTCGATATCGGCTTCCGAGAGCGGGGGATCCAGCGAGCGCAGCTGGCTGATCAGGGCGTTCCGCGCGCGGTCGTAGACCGCCTTGCGCAAAGCGGGCGATCGGTCGGGCAGCGCATCGAGGGCGCGTGCCAGAAGCGGGTAATAATCGGCCATGTTGCCCTGGTCCGCCCCTTCGGCCGCCGCCCGGCAGGACCGGTCAAAGGCCGAGAGCCGACGGCCCTGCCCGCCCCCGAGGTCGGTCACGGCCGTCGGCCGATGTGTCGTGTGCCCGCCGCGCGGATCGGCACCCGCGAGCCGGTTCCTCCAAAATCGCGCGGGGCGGTCGATCCCAGGGATCGCCGTCCCGCCATAGGCTGGTTCTAGATCAAGCGGACGCGGGCTGGATACAGGCCGAACAGCAGAAAAGATGCGTCATCAACGGGATAGGATGCCCGCCCTCAATCCTCGAAGGGATTGTGCATCAGAATGGTGTCGTCGCGCTCCGGCGAGGTCGAGAGCAGCGCCACCGGCGCTCCGATCAGTTCCTCGATCCGGCGGACATACTTGATCGCCTGCGCCGGCAGGTCTGCCCAGGACCGGGCGCCCGCCGTCGTCTCGGACCAGCCCGGGATGGTCTCGTAGATCGGCTCGACCCGGGCCTGGGCCGCCTGGCTCGCCGGCAAATGGTCGATCGTCTGACCGTCGAGCTTGTAGCCGGTGCAGACGCGGATCTCCTCGAACCCGTCCAGGATGTCGAGCTTGGTCAGCGCGATGCCATGGATGCCGGAGGTTCGCACAGTCTGGCGCACCAGCACGGCGTCGAACCAGCCGCAGCGCCGCTTGCGACCCGTGTTGACGCCGAACTCACGCCCGCGGGCGCCGATGGTCTCGCCGATCTCGTCATGCAGCTCGGTGGGGAACGGCCCCTCGCCGACCCGGGTCGTGTAGGCCTTGGCGATGCCCAGCACGTAGCCGATCGCGCCCGGGCCGAGGCCGGAGCCCGTCGCCGCCTGGGCGGCCACGATGTTCGAGGACGTCACGAACGGATAGGTGCCGTGGTCGACGTCGAGCAGCGCGCCCTGCGCGCCCTCGAACAGGATGCGCTTGCCGGCCCGACGCTGGTCGTCGAGCAGCGACCAGACCGTGTCGGCGAAAGGCAGGATCTTGGGCGCGATCGCGGTCAGCTCGGCGAGAAGCGCCTCGGCATTCACTTCCTCGATGCCGAGGCCGCGCCGGAGCGCGTTGTGATGCGTCAGCACCCGCTCGATCTTGGCCGGGAGCGCGTCGATATCGGCGAGATCGACCACGCGGATGGCGCGGCGGCCGACCTTGTCCTCGTAGGCCGGCCCGATCCCGCGCTTGGTGGTGCCGATCTTGAGCCCCGCATTGGCAGTCTCGCGGAAATGATCGAGCTCGCGGTGCAGCGGCAGGATCAGCGTCGCGTTGTCGGCAATCCGCAGGGAGGCCGGCGAAACCTCGACGCCCTGCGCCTTGATTCGCTCGATCTCGTCCACGAGGTGCCAGGGATCGACCACGACCCCGTTGCCGATCACCGAGAGCTTGCCGCCGCGCACCACGCCGGAGGGCAACAGCGCCAGCTTGTAGGTCACCCCGTCGATGACCAGCGTGTGGCCGGCATTGTGGCCGCCCTGAAACCGGACGACGATGTCGGCTTGCTCGGAGAGCCAGTCGACGATCTTGCCCTTGCCCTCGTCGCCCCATTGGGCGCCTACAACGACGACGTTGGCCATGCCTGCCTACTCACCCGCGACGGGAACCGGGACGGAGCCGCCCGCGGGCGCGGGCTGCGTACGTCGTGTGCCGTTTCCGCGATCCGGGCCACGAAATCAAGCAAGGCTGCCGCATGGCGGCCCGCTCGATCGCGGCGTCCGATTATTTCGCCTCGGTGCCGGGATCGCGGCCGGGCAGTTCCTGCGGCTTGATCACGGGCGTGGAGCCGGTCTCGTCCGGCTTCATGACGGTGCCCGTGGTCCCGGTCTCCGGCGGCTTGATCACGCCGTCGTTCTTCTGGAGCTTGTCGCTCAGCGACTGGTCCTTCGGCGGCGCGTCGGCGCTCGGACGGACGCGATCCGGCGGCGTCTGGGTCGACGGCGGCAGGGCCGGGTCGGTATCACGCCCCTTCAGCGGCGCGTCCGGGTTCTGGGCATAGGCGGGAACAGCAAACAGAGCCGCCGCGAAAGCAGCGAGCAGGATCTTCCTCGACAAGACTGGTCTCCCCTCTTGGAACACGTGTTCCAAGAGCAACAGCCAGGTGCCGGATCCGTTCCTGTCCGCCGCGGGCGGGGCTCAGCCCTGACGGGCGGCCTCGATGTAGAGTTCGCGCAGGCGCCGGGTCAGCGGACCGGGGCGCCCTTCGCCGATCGACCGGCCGTCGATCTCCACCACCGGCATCACGAAGGCGGAGGCGCTGGTGTAGAACGCCTCCTGGGCCTCGTAGGCCTCGGCCACCGGGATCAGCCGCTCCTCCACCCGCAGGTCGGCCTCGGCGGCGAGCTTCAGCACGGAGGCCCGGGTGATGCCGGGCAATAGGGCGGTGGAGAGCGGCCGGGTCACGAGCACGCGCTCGCGGCTGACGATGAAGGCGGTGGACGAGGAGCCTTCGGTCACCGCCCCGTCCTCGACCATCCAGGCCTCGGCGACCCCGGCCTCGGCGGCCTGCTGCTTGGCCAGCACCTGCGCCAGCAGCGCCACCGACTTGATGTCCCGGCGCTTCCAGCGGAGATCCTCGACGGTGATCACCCGGGCACCGGATTCCGCGAGCGGGTTGGCCAGCACGGTCTTGGCCTGCGTGAACATCATCACGGTGGGCTCGGTCCCGGCCTTCGGGAAGGCGAAGTCCCGCTCGGCCACGCCGCGCGTGACCTGCATGTAGACGAGCCCTTCGCGGACCCCGTTGCGGGCGACGAGCTCGGTCTGCAGCTTCTCCCACCCGGCCGCATCGTGCGGGTTGCGGATCCCGATCTCGCCGAGCGAGCGATCCAGGCGCGCCAGATGCGCGGCGTTGTCGACGAGCTTGCCGTCGATGATCGCCGAGACCTCGTAGATCCCGTCGGCGAACAGGAAGCCGCGATCCATGATCGGCACGCGCGCCTCCTCGAAGGGGAGGAACGCGCCGTTGAGGTAGACGATGCGGGGAGCGGTCACGGATTGCCTTCCTGTGTTCGTCGCGGGTCCAAGCAGGATTCGTGCTGCGCGCTCAGGCCGTGCCGAACACGCGCGCGAAGATCGTGTCGACGTGCTTGAAGTGATAGCCGAGGTCGAAGCATTCCTCGATCTGCTCCGGGGTGAGCGCCGCGGTCACCTCCGGATCGGCCTTCAGCAGGGCGAGGAAATCGCCCTCCCCGCGCCAGACCGGCATCGCGTTGCGCTGGACCAGACGGTACGAATCCTCGCGGGACACGCCGGCCTGGGTGAGCGCCAGCAGCACCCGCTGCGAATGGACCAGGCCGCCGAGACGGTCGAGGTTCTTCTGCATGTTGGCGGGGTAGATCAGCAGCTTCTCGATCACGCCGGTCATGCGGGCCAGCGCGAAGTCGAGGGTGACGGTCGCATCGGGGCCGATCATCCGCTCCACGGAGGAATGGGAGATGTCGCGCTCGTGCCAGAGCGCCACGTTCTCCAGCGCCGGCACGACGTAGCCGCGGACCATCCGGGCGAGCCCGGTGATGTTCTCGGTGAGCACCGGGTTGCGCTTGTGCGGCATGGCCGAGGAGCCCTTCTGGCCCTCGGAGAAGAACTCCTCCGCCTCCAGCACCTCGGTGCGCTGGAGGTGGCGAATCTCGATGGCCAGGCGCTCGAGCGACGAGGCGACGACGCCGAGGGTGGCGAAGAACATGGCGTGGCGATCGCGCGGGATGACCTGGGTCGAGACCGGCTCCGCGGTCAGGCCCATCTTCTCGGCGACGTACTGCTCTACCCGCGGATCGATGTTGGCGAAGGTGCCGACCGCCCCCGAGATCGCGCAGGTGGCGACCTCCTCGCGCGCCGCGACCAGGCGGCGGCGGTTGCGCTCGAACTCGGCATAGGCCTGCGCGAGCTTGAGCCCGAAGGTCACCGGCTCGGCGTGGATGCCGTGCGAGCGGCCGATGGTCGGCGTGAGCTTATGCTCGAGCGCCCGGCTCTTCAGAGCCGCCAGCAGGGCGTCGACATCGGCGATCAGGATGTCGGCCGCGCGCACGAGCTGCACGTTGAGGCAGGTGTCGAGCACGTCCGACGAGGTCATGCCCTGGTGGACGAAGCGCGCTTCGGGGCCGACGATCTCGGCGAGATGGGTGAGGAAGGCAATGACGTCGTGCTTCGTCACCGCCTCGATCTCGTCGATGCGGGCGACATCGAACACCGCGTCCTTGCCCTTGGCCCAGATCGTCTCGGCCGCCGCCTTGGGGACGACGCCGATCTCGGCCAGCGCCGTGGTCGCGTGCGCCTCGATCTCGAACCAGATCTTGAAGCGGCTCTCGGGCGACCAGATCGCCGTCATCGTCGGGCGGCTGTAACGGGGGATCATGGGGGCCTCGGCACGGTCCGGAACTCGTGCGTGGCCGGTAGCATGCGCCGCCCCGGCCGCTCAATGCGGTTCGCGCAGGCCCGGGCGACACGGATGGGGACGCTCCCCGTCAGCCGACCCGCACCCAGCCCTGCCCCATCAGCCGCTCCTGCGGACGGAAGCGGGATTTGTAGTCCATCTTGCGCGAGCCCTCGACCCAGTAGCCGAGGTAGAGATACGGCAATCCGAGCCGGCGGGCCCGGCGGATATGGTCGAGGATCATGAAGGTGCCCGGCGAGCGCCCGGCCTCCTCGGGATCGTAGAACGAGTAGACCATCGACAGCCCGTCCGCGAGCACGTCGGTCAGGCAGAAGGCGAGCGGCGGGCCGAAGCCGCGCCCGGTGATCGCCGTATCCGGACCGCGCCGCCGGTACGCCACGAGATGCGTGTCGACGTGGCTGTCCTCGATCATCATGGCGTAGTCGAGCACCGTCATGTCGACCATGCCGCCATCGCCGTGGCGGGCGTCGAGGTAGCGACGGAACAGGGCGTATTGCTCGGAGGCCGGCCGGTTCGGCTCCGGGGTGCCGATCCAATCGTCATTGCGCGCGAGGATCCGCTTCTGGCTGGCGCTCGGCTCGAAATCGTCCACCACGACCCGCACCGAGATGCAGGCCCGGCAGGTCTCGCAAGCGGGGCGATACGCGATGGTCTGCGAGCGCCGGAATCCGCCCTGCGTCAGGATCTCGTTGAGATCCCGGGCGCGGCGCCCGACCAGGTGCGTGAACACCTTCCGTTCCTCCTGGCCCGGAAGGTACGGGCACGGTGAGGGCGCGGTGAGATAGAATTGCGGAGTATCGCGCGGATGGCTCGTCACGCTCGGTCTTGACCCTGCACCGGGTGGTCCTCGCGGCGCCGGCAAATCAGTGTACAGGCGGCGCGGCCGGGCTCAATGCCCCCGGCCGCTCGGCGCGCGAGAATTTCGCCGCAGGTCGGACGTGTCAGCGCGCGTGAACGACCGCGAGGCCGAGCAACAGGTCGTGACCCAGGCGGCGATCCGAGCGCATCAGCCCGAAGGCGAGATCGAGGCACCACAGCAGGAAGGTCGAGACCGCGACGTAGAACAACAGTGCGTGGACGGCGGCCGTGATGAAATCGACCGACCCGCCGCGCTCCGGGGCCACGACCCGCAGCCCCATCAGGCGCTGCCCGATCGTGCTCTGCTTGGAGCCGCCCACCGTGATGGCGCTGTAGATGACCCCGCTCGCCGGCAGAATCGCGAACAAGGTCCAGCCCAGGCCGAACGTCACGACGCCGATCACCGTGATCAGCAGCGTCAGCAACGCGGTGAACCCGAAGATGAACAGGATATCGAGGAGATACGCGACCGTGCGCGCGCCCAGGCTCGCGCGGACGAACGGGATCGGCAGCGAGGCCGCGTAATGCGGGGCCTCGAAGCGTTCGGCGTAGCCGGGTTGGGGATTCTGCATGGTGTCGCGTCCTGCAAGCGAGGCGGCGGAGAAAAAGGTGGGTGCCCCGTGCGGCGGACGCAAGAGCCGTCCGAACCGCGCTCAATGCGCCGCGGGATCGTCGGCCTCGGCATCGGGCGTGTCGAGGTAGAAGCGTTTCAGCAAGTAGAGTGACGAGCCCGACAGGTTACTGCCCTCGGTGGTCAGTGCGACGATGGTCGCGCCGGCGTCGAATCGGCAGGTCAGCCAATGCTGGCGGTTCCCATCGGCGTAATCCACCCGGACCGTGTCCGTCGATGGTCCCGGTGCCGCCCGCAGCAGCCGGATCCCGGGTTGGGGCGCCACCGCCGGCAGGGCCCGGCGGCAGGTCGCGACCCGCTCCCGACGCAGCGTATCCTGGCAGGCGGCGAGCCCCCCGAGGAAACCCGCGGCCACCGCCGCCCCGAGGAGCCAGCGGCGTCCCCGCCTCACGGGGCTTGGCGCAGGCGCTCGGCGACCCGGGGGGCGTGATAGGTCAGCACCCCGTCGGCACCGGCGCGCTTGAAGGCGAGCAGCGCCTCCACCATCGCGCGATCCCCGTCGAGCCAGCCGTTGCGCGCGGCCGCCTCGATCATCGCGTACTCGCCGGACACCTGATAGGCGAAGGTCGGAACCTGGAATTCGTCCCGCACCCGCCGGATGATGTCGAGATAGGGCAGACCCGGCTTGACCATCACCGAATCCGCGCCTTCCTCCAGGTCGAGGCGGACCTCGCGCAGGGCCTCGGCCGAATTGCCCGGGTCCATCTGGTAGGTGCGCTTGTCGCCGACCAGCGCCGCCTTGGTGCCGATCGCGTCGCGGAACGGCCCGTAGAACGCACTGGCATACTTGGCCGCGTAGGCCATGATCTGGACGTCGAGGAACCCGGCCTTGTCGAGCCCGGCCCGGATCGCGCCGACGCGCCCGTCCATCATGTCCGAGGGTGCGATGATGTCGGTGCCGGCCTCGGCCTGGATCAGGCTCTGCTCCACCAGGATCGCCACGGTCTCGTCGTTGAGGATCGCGCCGTCCTTCATCAGGCCGTCGTGACCGTGGCTGGTGTAGGGATCGAGCGCCACGTCGGTCATGATGCCGACTTCCGGCACGGCCTGCTTCACGGCCCGCACCGCCCGGCAAACCAGGTTCTTGGCGTTGAGCGCCTCCGAGCCGGTCGGATCGCGCAGCTCGACCTCGGTATAGGGGAAGAACGACACCGCCGGGATGCCCAGCCGCGCCGCGCGCTCGGCATCGCGCACGATCTCGTCGACGGAGAGCCGCTCGACCCCGGGCATGGAGGCGATCGGCTCGCGCCGGCGCTCGCCGTCGATCACGAACATCGGCCAGATCAGGTCGTCGACGGTCAGCGTGTTCTCGCGGACCAGGCGCCGCGACCAGTCCGCCTTGCGGTTGCGGCGCGGACGCTGGGTGATCTTCAGCCCTTCCGGGCGACCGCTCTCGCGGGCGGCCTGCAGGGCGATGGGGCGCGGCTCGGGCAAGGTGTCTGACATGCGGCTTCGGTATCGTGCGCGCGGAAGAGCTGACGATCGCGCGGCGCATCGGCGCTGGGGGCGCCGGACTAGCACACCGGCCCGGCCCGGCGAAATCAGGCCGTTGACGCAGGGCGCCGGAACGGCTTCAACCCGGCGCATCCCCCGCACATGAATCCCGGCCTCCCGACGATGAACCGGCCTATTTCACCCGCGAGCGCATCCTAGTGCCCGGCTCCTTCCCGATCCGGCGCAAGGGTGCCCGGCCCGGTGACCCGCCGACCGACCGGATCGAACGCGCCCAGGGCCCCGCGCCCGGGACCTGGGATACGGTGCTCGTCTGGTTCATGCGGGTGACGGCGCTGTTCTGGCTGGTCAAGAGCATCGCGTCCTGGGCGACGATCCTCGACGTGCTTCCCGGCTCGCGCCCCTTCGAGATCGAGCCGTTCGGGCGCCAGGCGGCGATCGTCTACTTCGCCGTGGTGGACGCGTCGGCGGCCATCGGCCTGTGGCTGACCAGCGCCTGGGGCGGCGTGATCTGGTTGCTGGCGGTGACATCCGCGATGACCTTGGCGGTGTTGACCCCGCAACTCGTGCCGCTGCCGGTGCCGTTGCTCGTATTCGGCCTCACGGTCGTGCTGATGTACTTCCTGCTGTCCTGGCTGGCCGCGCAGGAAGCACGGTGAACGAACCGTTCTGATCTTCGCTTCAGTTTGTCTTTACCGCAAAGAGTAAATCGGGAATTCATCCTGTCGCTTAAATCGCCTTTCATTCCCGGTACGTAGCTTAGCCATCATCAGCGGCACCGCATCGAACGGAAGCCGCAGCATCACACGGTGAGGCCGACGATGAAGACCCAGAGCGCCCGAGTCGCGACGAGCGAGACCCCGGAAGACGCCCCGTCCGCCAAGGGCTCCTACCTGGAGGCCCTCCACCTGGTCGAGCGTCTGCACCGCCGGCTGCTCGACGTGATCAAGGACGAGTTCGAGCGGCGCGGCCGGGAAGACGTCAACAGCGTCCAGGCCCTGCTGCTGTACAACATCGGCGACAAGGAGCTGACCGCGAGCGAGCTCCGGACCAAGGGCTACTATCTCGGCTCCAACGTCTCCTACAACGTCAAGAAGCTCGTCGAGGCCGGCTACCTCCACCACGCCCGCTCGAAGACCGATCGCCGCTCGGTCCGGATCAGCCTCACCGACAAGGGCCGGCAGGTCCACGAGATCATCCAGGGGCTCTACGACAAGCATGCCCGCACGATCGCGCCGATCGGGGGCATCTCGGACGACGATTTCGGCCGGCTGAACCAGGCCCTCGGCCGTCTCGAGCGCTTCTGGACCGATCAGATCCGTTACCGGCTCTGATCCGCCCCCATCAGAGGTTCAGGAGACCCACGATCCCGGCGATGACCGCGTAGGCGAAGCCGGCATTGATGGCGACGCCGAACAGGCCGATCACCAACCCGCCCATCACGACGATGCCGTCGCGCTCGACGAGGCCCAGGCCCACGAGGCAGACGGCGAGCCCGAGAGGGATCTGCCCGACGATCGGCGCGGCGACGATCAGCGCAAGCGCCAGCGCCAACAGGGCGATCCCCATGCCGCGCATACCTAGCGCGGTCTCGAACACGCTGACCCGCGGGCGCGACCAGCGCTCCAGGCGCCGCAGGATCGGGACAGCCCGGGTGACGGCGCGCCGCACATCGGTGAGCGCGATCGATCGGCCGAGCAGCATACGGGGCAGCCACGGCGCCGACATGCCCGCCGCGATCTGAACGGCCACGAGCAGCAGCAGCAGGCCGCAGATCAGCGGGATCGGCGGCGGCATCGGCAGGCAGTTCGGCAAGCCGAGCAGCACCACGAGCAGCGCGAAGGCGCGGTCCCGTAGGACCGCGACGATATCGCCCACGGTGAGGCGCTCCCCCTCCTGGCTCGCCAGCACAGTGAGGACGTCCGACGTTCGTGCACCGGCAGTCAAGGATCCGCCAACCTTCGCTGTCCTGCGGCGGGCTCTAGCCGAGATCACCCGGCAGGCCAAGCGCGCGGCGCTCGCGCGAACCCGAAGCGGGGCCGGACCTGGGGATTCACACCTGAGGTCAGCGCCACATCAAACTCAGCAAATCTTACGTTACATAAAACATAGTTCCTCGGTAGACCAAGCTTTTTGATGACTCGCTCCTGCAAACCTAAAGAAATTTTTGGTGAATCCCCGGTCAACCTCGCTGCACTCTACGTAAGTTTACATTATGTTTACGGCCTCACCATCGAGGCTCGCTCCGTGTTCAGGCGTGGGGTCTTACCGAACATTCGCAGCCGGACGTCCGGATCCGTCCTGGCCGCCTCGCTGTTCCTCGCGCAGGCCCATGCGGCATACGGCGGCGAGATCGACGCGCTCCTGTTCGGGAGCCTGGATGCGGGGGCCGCGACGTTCCTGACCGTCGGCGCGAAGCTCGGGCTCGGCTCGCTCGATCAGGATGGCTTCGTCATGCTGGCGAGCGCGGGGAGCGGCCGGCAACGGGAACGCGGCGACTTCGGTCTCCCGCGCACACGCTACACATTCAGCGCGGCCGCCGTGCTCGGCTACCAATGGTTCTTCGACTGGGGAACGGCGGCCATCTTCGCGGGGCCCGAGGGCGCGATCGAGATGCTGGCCGACCGTCGCGCCCTGGCCGTCTTCCCGGCGACCTACGGTGCGCGCCTGCACGCCGAGATCTGGGCACGCCCGACCGAGGACACGCTCCTGCAGGCGACGGGCATCGCGGGCTCGACGCGCGGGAGCCTGTGGTCGCGGTTGGCCTGGGGTTATCGTGCCTGGGGCGCCTATCTCGGCCCGGAGCTCAGCGTCTACGGAGACGACACGGGCTACCGGAAGTGGAATCTCGGCCTGCACGCCACCGATTTCGCCATCGCCCGCTACAGCTTCCGCGTCTCGGCGGGCCTCCAGACCGAAACGGGCCGGCGAAGCGCCGTTCCCTATGTGGCGTTGGCGGTCTGGTCCCCCTGGTGAGCGCGCTCGGGCTCGGCCCTGAGGGATCCGAGGAACCCGGCAGCGTCTCGCCGGATCTCGGCGCGGCGCTGGTCCCCCATGCCCCGCAGGGTCCGATACGGCATCGCCATCCGCTGATTGCCGATCAACCTGTCCTCGTTCTCGATCAGAAAATTCCAGTACAGGTAGTTGAACGGGCAGGCATTCGGCCCCGCCTTGACCTTCACGTCGTACGCGCAGTTCGCGCAGTAATCCGACATCCGGTCGATATAGGCGCCCGATGCCGCGTAGGGCTTCGAGCCCATCACGCCCCCATCGGCCCACAGGACCATGCCGTGCACGTTGGGCAACTCGACCCATTCATAGGCGTCGGCGAACACGATCAGGTACCATGCCTCGACCTGAGCCGGATCGAGCCCGGCGATCAGCGCGAAATTGCCGGTCACCATCAGTCGCTGGATGTGATGGGCGTAGGCGTGAGCCCGCGTATCCGCCACCACATTCGCGATGCAGTTGAGCTCGGTCTCGCCTGACCAGTAGAACCACGGCAGGTCACGGCTCGCCCCTAGGGCGTTGCTGTCGCGGTACTCGGGCATCCGCGCCCAGTAGACGCCGCGAACGTATTCCCGCCAGCCGAGGATCTGCCGGATGAAACCCTCGACGCAGTTCAGCGGCGCGGCCCCATCCCGATAGGCCCGCTCGGCAGCCCAGCAGACCTCCTCTGCGGTCAGCAACCCGGCGTTGAGGGGTGGCGAGAGCAGCGCGTGGTAGAGGTACGGCGCACCCGCCTTCATGGCGTCCTGGTAATCGCCGAAAGTCGGCAGGCACTGGTCGATGAAGTGCTTCAGCGCGGCCAGCGCGTCCGCCCGGGCCACCGGCCAGGAGAAGGTCGCGAGATCGCCGAAATGGCCGGCGAACTCGCGCTCGACCAGCGCAATCGCCTCCCGCGTGATCGCATCCGGCTGGAAGCCGATCCGGTCCGGCAGCCGGTGCCCCTTGGGCAGGCGCTTGCGGTTGTCGGGATCGAAGTTCCAGCGGCCGCCGACCGGTTCACCCCCCTCCATCAGCAGACCGGTTCGACGGCGCATGCCGCGATAGAACGTCTCCATCCGCAGATGATGACGCCCCTCGGCCCAGCGCGCGAAATCCTCGCGTGGGCACAGGAAGCGGTTGTCGGCGCGGATCTCCACCGGCACCGGCAGGGTCTCGCGCCAATCCTGCATCATCTCCCAGACCCGCCACTCGCCGGGCTCGGTGACGACGACGCGCGCGGGTGCATGACGGGCCACCGCCCGCTCCAGCTCGCCGGTAAAGCTGCCGGTGTTGCCGGGCTCGGTCAGGCGGACGTAGTCGACCGCGATGCCCTCGGCTTCCAGTTCGGTCGCGAAATGGCGCATCGCGGCGAACAGGAACGCGATCTTCTGCTTGTGGTGGCGCACATAGGTCGCCTCGTCCCGCACCTCGACCAGCAGGACGACATCGCGCTCGGGGTCGAGGTCGGTGAGGCTCGAAACCCGCCGGTTCAGCTGGTCGCCGAGCACGAATCGGAGGGTGCCGCCCTGCGGTCTGGCCTGTTCCGGCACGCCTCAGCCCTTGGTGCGCAGGGTCGCGCGACCGCCATCGACACCGATCACCTGGCCGGTGATCCAGGCCGCCTCGTCGGAGACCAGGAACGCCGCGAGGGATCCGACATCCTCGGGACGTCCGAGCCGCTGCAGCGCGTGCATCGCGGCGATTCCCTGGGCCAGGGTCTCGTTGCCGGTGATGGCGGCGGCGAGCGGCGTGCGGGTCAGGGACGGCGCGACCACATTGACGCGGATCTGCGGAGCGAGCTCGGCCGCCAGCGACAAGCCGAGTCCCTCGACGGCGCCCTTGGCCATCGCCACGGAGGCGTGTGCGGGGAATCCCTGCGCGGCCGCCACCGTCGAGAACAGCACGATCCCGGCCCCCGCCTCCCCGGCTCCGGCTTTCAGGGCGGCGGCCGCGGCCTGGACGGCCGAGAAGGCGCCGAGCGCGTTGATGCGGAAATCATTCTCCGCATCGGCCCGGGTCAGACGCCCGAGCGGCCGCAGGTTGATCGTGCCGACCGCGTAGACCAGGCCCGCCAACGCGGAGCCGGCCGCCGCGCTCGCCGCCGCGAAGAAGTCCGGATCGCCGACATCGCCCGCCGTGAACGTGGTCTCGCCGAGTTCCTCGGCCGCGCGGGCCAAGCGGTCGGCGTCCCGTGCCGCGAGATGGAGCGCGTAGCCGCGGGACCGCAGAGCCCGCGCGGTCGCCAAGCCGATGCCGCCCGTGCCGCCGTAGATCAGAACCTGTCGCACGTGCGGACCTCTTGCTACCCAACCGGCCTCGGACAAAGTAAGGCCGGTGGCGCCCCCGGGCAGGCGGCAGACCCCGCCCTCTCCACGTGCACAAGGTCGCAGGCGCCAAGCATGAAGTTCGCGTTCGCCGGCATCGACTTCCTGGGCGGCGTGTTCGAGGGCCTGGTCGAGGCCGGCTGGAAGCCCGTGAAGCTGTTCACCCGGCCCTGCGACGGGGTCTATGACCACAACGACGTTCTGGTCGCCCGCGCCCGCTCGCTACGCCTGCCGATCCAGCTGTCGCGCATTCGCGAGCGCGACATCGAGGCCCTGCAGGCGGAGCACGGCAAGGACTGGGCGCTCGTGGTGGCGGGCTATCCCTGGCTGGTGAAGGGCTGGCGCGGCCGGGCGGCCTACGGGCTGAACATCCACCCCTCACCGCTGCCGACCGGGCGAGGCCCCTACCCGCTGTTCCGGGCGGTGCTCGACCGCTACGAGACCTGGGGGGTGACCGCTCACGTCCTCGCCGACGGCTTCGACACCGGCGATATCCTGGCGCAGGACATCTTCGGCCTCGAACCGGCGGAATCCCACGAGACCGTCCTGGCCAAGTGCCAGATGGCGGCCCGGCGGCTCGCCGTCGGTCCGCTCGGGAAAGAGCTTCCCGCCCGCTGGCGCCGGGCCGAGCCGCAGGGCGACGGGTCCTACTGGCCCCGGGCGACCGACGCCGACCGGACCCTCGATTTCCGCCAGGAAGTCGAGCCGATCCTGCGCCGCGTCCGGGCCTTCGGCGCCGTCGAGACCATCGCCCGGATCGGCGACGCGCGGGTCTACGTTGCGGAGGCGCAGGGCTGGCGCGAGCGCCACCCCCACACGCCCGGCACCGTGGTGCACCGCCATCGCCGGCATGTCGTGATCGCTGCGCTCGACGGCTACGTGCAGATCACCCGCTGGTCGCCGGTGCCGTTGGCCGAGGCCGCCCAGGTCGGGCGCTGAGGTCGGGCGCTGAGGTTGCGCCGAGGCGCCGGGAACACAATCGTGACGGGCGGTGTTTCCGCCGGCCCTGGACGTCACGGAGTCTCACATGTCGACACGCGCAAGCCTCGCCGCCGCCCTCGGGCTTGCCGCGGCGTTCACCGGAAGCGCCTTCGCTCAGGGCGTGATCGTGGAGCAGGACGATTTCGGTCCGGACGACGAGGTCGTGGTGCGCGACTACATCGTGCGCCGCCCGGTCGGCCCGGGCCCGATCGTCGGCTCGATCCCGCTCCGGCCCGGCACGATCGTGCCGTCGGATGTCGAACTCGCCCCCTTCACCGAGACCCAGAATCCGCGCCTGCGCCGGTACGGCTACTTCGTGGCCCCCGGCGACAAGGTCGTGGTCGTGGATCCCGCGACCCGCACGGTCGTGCGCATCTTCGATCGCTAGGGCCCGGTTCGCCTTCGAGGCGCCGATCCGCTAACACCCCGGTACGCGCGAGACAAAACGCGCCCGGGGGAACGACCATGAAGGCCAAATCGCCTGCCGTCTCGAGCGAGACGCTTCTCGTCTCGGTTCTGGTGCTGCTCTCGGCGGCGATGCTGTTCGAGTGGATGGTGATCTCGCCCGACAATCCGGGCTACGCCCTCCTGCGCGTGATCGGCGCTGCGGTCGCGGCCTTCGTGGCGATCATGCCGTTCCGCCGCGCCTGAGGGCGGCGCTCACCAATCGCTGAGTGCCGCGCGCTTCCAGCGATTGGGGGCGACACAGCGATACTCGAAGGCCGCGTCCCAGGCATGATCGCCGGGCGTGCACGCCTCCCGGCTGCTCTTCGGCGGCTGCGGGGACGCTTCCCGGACCGAGGCGGCCTGGATCTGCCCCCCGTCGCTCACCCGCAGGACCGGCCCGTTGCCGGTCCCGTAGACGAGGTCGCGCCCGTCGAAGCCGAGCCTGCGCGCGAAGCGCCCGTCCCGGTTTCCGTCAAGCGCAATCGACTGGCCCGACCCCAGCAGGATGGGTGCGCCGGTGAATCGGGCGGCCGCCGTATCGATGCCGATCCCGTAGGTCCCCTCCCCCTGGAACGAGAAGCCCCGGTCGGTCACCGAACCGGCGAGGTTGCCCAGCAGGATGCCGTAGCCGGTATGGGCACCCGGCACCCCGCCGGTGGAGATCTGCAGGCCGACCCGTTGGCGGTTTCGGTCTGTCGTCGGCGATTGCGCGGACACGTCGACCTCGGCGCCGATGCAGGAGGCGACGGGATCGGCCTCCTGGGTCATGTCCACGCAGTTGAAGTTCCCGGCCCAGGACGGCCCCACCGGGCCGATCCCGTTGGGCTCCTTGAAGATCGTGCCGTTGACGGCGACGTTCTGCGCCCCGGTGCTGGCGAGGCTGCGATTGTGCAGCTCGCCCGTGATCGTCCATTCGTAGCCGGCATTGTGCGGGCCCGAGGATCCGAGCGCCCAGAGCGCCTTGTAGGTATGGCCGGGCTCCCCGGATCCTTCGGGGATGTGCCGATCGACCCGCAGGGTCGAGGCCGGGTCGAAGCCCGGAGGCCGGTTCCACAGGAAGGCGTGGCCGCCGTCGAGGCCCGGCACACCGGTGCCCTGCACATTTCGCGAGAACCCGGGCGGCCAAGCCAGCGGCGGCGCGGGCGGCGGCACCCGGCCGGGCGCCTCCGCGTGGACCGCGACCGATAGGAGGGCCGGGAGGAAGCCGAACACGGCCGCGAGGCCGGGGCGAATGCACATGGATCGTCTCCGGATGTCCCGTGGGGCTCTCTCGACGAGTCGAGGCTGCGCGCGGAACCTGACGGGTCGAAGCCGGAAAAGCCATGACCCGATCGATCGGATCGAACGCCCTGGCCGGCCGCGCGTTTGGCTCCCGCGACGCGCCGCGGTCCGATGCGCCGCCGATCGATGAAACGGAGGGCGAGCCATGTCGAAGCCGCTACGATTCCTGCGGAACTGGTTCCTGCTGTCGATCCCGGTCGGCTTGTTCGTCGGACGGTTCATCAAGGCCGGCAAGGGACCGCCGCTGCGCGACGACGAGCGGCGGTAGCAAGGCGCGGACGGCAGGCCGGGTCGCAGTCTCCCAGCGTCCGGCCGGTGCGCGTTCCGCTGTTGGCTCAGATGTCCTCGCCGATACCTTTATTCTCCTATCACGAGAGCTTTGATCAATCGATCGTTAGTATGTTGGGCGCATTTTTACTGACATCGCGCCAGATCGGCCGATACCGTCAGGGTCATTCGGCCATGCCCCGCACCGCCCGGCCCCCGACCATCTTCGTCGAGCGACGCGCCAGCGAGCGCAAGGCGACGGCGCTGCTGGCTTTCGCCCAGCACCCGGATGGGTCGCGCTTCCCGTGCCGGATCCAAAACCTGTCCGACGGCGGCGCGATGCTGGAATTTTTCGGGCCGAACGCGGCCGTGCTGGAGACGGCGTTCGACCTCGTGCTGGCCAATTCTGATACGCGCTACGCCGTGACGCTGGTCTGGCGGAAGGACCGGACGGCCGGGGTGCTGTTCTGTGCGTGACGATTGGTTGGGCGGCCTGTGCAGGGTGAAATCTGAGCGCGCATCGAAAAGACTATCCCGCCGCAACTGTGACGGCCGAGCGCTGCTTCGCGCGACGACGCGGGCCATTCGTGCTCGACCAAGCTCGGTTCGAGTTCGAAGGTTGTCAGGCCATGATCGATGCCGGCGGTATGGTGAGCGCGCTGGGACTCGAACCCAGGACCTACAGATTAAAAGCTTGCAAGCGGCCACGTTATCGGTGGCGACCCGTGTGGATGCCGCGCGATAAAACGATTGCTTTGTAGTGGCTTAGCGCTACACCCTATCGACGGGCGGCGATCCTTGTCGCTCGTTGTTGATCGCTCGTGCTTCCCCGGTGCTACCCCGGACAGGGTTCGGTGCTTCCCCGCCCACACCCCCGTGGATCATCACGAAAGCCCGGGCCCGGTGGGTGGCATGGCCGAGCAGCGCATCACGAAGCGGATGGTGGATGGGCTCGAGCCCCGCGAGGCCGAGTACACCACCTGGGATCGCGACCTGACAGGCTTTGGGGTCCGTGTCCGGCCGACCGGCGCCAAGTCGTACATCGTGGCGTACCGGGCCGGGCGAGGCCGCAGCGCGCCCTATCGCCGGCAGACGATCGGCGCCGCCAACAAGCTGTCCCCCGACCAGGCGCGCCAGGAGGCGGAACGCATCCTGGCCGGTGCCACGCTGGGCTCGGATCCCGCAGCCGAACTGGCGGCTGTGAAGGAGGCCCAGGCCGCGGAACGGAAGGCCCCGAAGGTACGCGATCTCCTCGACCGCTTCGTGGCTGAGCACGTCGATACGCGCTTGAAAGCGCGCACCGCGTACGGCTACCGGCACATCATCGAGAACGTGCTGAAGCCCGAACTGGGTGATGAGCCTGTGCGGACGCTCACCCCCGCACAAGTCGCCGAGTTGCACCACAAGCGGCGTGCCACCAAAACCCACGCCGACCAGATCGTGCGAGTGCTCTCATCCGCCATGAGCCTGGCCGAACAGTGGGGCCTCCGCGATCCCGGCTCGAACCCGTGCAGGGTGCGCAAATTCGGCTCCCGCCGGCGGGAGCGCCTGTTCTCCGACATGGAGGTGGCCAAGCTGCTCAACGCCGTGGAGGCGCTGGCGACCGCAAAGACCATCACGGAATTCCAGGCGCTTGGGATCAAGCTTCTGTTCGCCACAGGGTGCCGTGTGGGCGAAATCACCGCGCTCGAATGGGCGTTCATCGACTTCGAGGAAGGCGTTATTGCGTGGCCGGATACTAAGACCGGCGCGCTGGTGAAGCCGCTAACCGAGGAGGCACGCGACCTCCTCAACGCCGCGCCCAGGATCGAGGGCGCGCCAGCGGTGTGCCCTTCGAAGAACCTCAAGGCCATGCGCGTGGAAACGTTGGAAGGCGCCTTTGAGAAGACGATGGCCGCTGCCGGCGTGATCGCGAAGGAGAACGCCACAACGCATCTAGTCCGGCATTGGTTCTGCACGAAGATTTACTCGGATCCAACCATCCCCCTTCCCGATCAGATGCGGATATGCGGCCACAAGTCTGTGGCCACCGCCATGCGTTACGCACAACTCCAAATGGAGGCCGTAAAGCGCGCCGCCGAGGGCAGTTCCAAGAAGCGCGCGGCGGCGCTGCAAGAGGCCCGCAAAAAGCTTGAGGCCACGAACGTTGTCACCCTCCGCACGGGAGGGTGATGGTGGTGTTCCATCTGAACGACGAACAGTGGGCCAGTATAGCGGTGCTTGCCTCAAACCTTGAGGGCTTTGTAGCGTCGGATGACGTACGACATCAGTTGGACGACATTATCCTTCGCGCCTTTCAGCGACCGAAAGAGCTACAGCGGCACATCGATGCTCTAGAACGGGCATCCAAAGCCGCGAAAATCTTTCACGACACCTTGATTGAATTATCAGCTTCTGAGAGCGCATATTACGCCGGGAACGATGAATTTCGCGGGTCGTTGGTACAGCAAAACCTCGACAATCGGGCCAAAATTGCACGTCTCACATTTGAGTGCGGCGAAGATACTGACGATGATTATAGGGTCTTTGCGCAGGACCGGGAGAAACCTACACGAGGCCGGCCGGCTGATACGCAGATCACAGCATTTTCCGCATCGATGCTGGAGCTTGCCAGGACCGAACGTTGGGCCACGAAAGATCGGCAGGGGCGCACATCCCCGGAATTCATGAACCTACTGGTCGAACTTGCGGACTGCGCGCACAAGGCCGGTGTGACCCACCTGCGCGATCGCAGGGCTCTCACCAATGCCATGGCCCTGGCTCGAACGGCCCTGGAAGCGGAGCACAGCGCCACCGCGCAGCTGCGCGCCGACTTGGATGCCCTCGCTCATCCTGCCCCAGAAAAGGCTGCCCCGAGCGCGAATTGTTTGTGTAGCGTTCCGCCAAAATCTGATTAGGTTGTCGAGCCGTAAACGGTGAAGCAAACCGATGGCGGCAGAGATGAATAACCCTACAGCATTGGAACAGCGCGGTTTCCGTTGTGAGACGGATGCTGCAAGTCAGCTGGGATCGAAGCCCTCCACGCTTCGGGCGTGGCGGGTGAAGGGCAAGGGGCCCCGTTACTACAAGATCGGCGGCAAGGTCTTCTACAAGGACAGCGATCTGGACGCCTGGATCGAGGCCCAGGTGCGTGGGTCCACGTCGGACGTTGCAGCGTAGGCGAAACTTCCATGCTGTTCGCCCTCCCCTCCTCCGAGGCGCGCCCGCCGCTGTGGTTCATGCGGCAAGCCCGCCGATGGCTCGCTGGCGCCGCCCTGGTCGAGGTGGATCGCCAGCGCCGTTCCCGCAGCCTGGTGGGGCGGATGGAGCTCGTGCAGCGGGCCCACCGCCAGCGCGGCCGGCCCGGCAGCAGTGCAGGTAGCGGCGCCGCCTTCCGTTGGTGCCCGCGCCCCAGGGTTTCATCCAGGCAGGCAGCCGGGGAGTAACATCGCAATGTCAGAACCCAGCTTACCCGACCTGTTCGACCACGTCGGCATCGCCCTGGATGCTGGCACCGCGCAGCCCGCGCCCAAACGCAAGCGCGGCCCCAGGAAGCCGACACCGGCCCAGCGCGCGGCGGACGTGCGCCTGGAAGGCGCTCGCCGCCTACGGGGCCCGCAGGCGCCTGGACAGCGGACCCGGGTCGGGCAGCCACGCGTCCTGAGCCCCGCGCCCGTGCTAGCGTTCCCACTTTCGAGAAACGTGGAGATCTTGTCGGGCACCGTGGAGAGTTTGCCACACTTTTACGATGATGCGTTCGAGAAGAAGTGGGCAAAAATCGGCCGCAACGTAGAACGGCGTCTGATTAGGCGTGGCCTCTCACCGGTAGACGCATTAAACTGCGCGCATGAGTTGCTGGATGCAGCTCTGGATGTGCGTGCAACGCAAGCCGAAAACGAGAGGAGACGAGGATGATAGCTGCCCCAAAATGGGGCGCGGGCGACATACAGACAGAAAATAGGCCCCGCCAGCTGCAACCGGCGAAGGCCCATAACAAGTCCACTCGTGATGGTGGCCTACATAGCGCGCCCGCGCTTCAGAACCAAGCCCACCATGTTCTCGATATCCGGCGAGGACGACAGACGCTGAGCATTGGTGGCGTTACACTTGCCACCACAAGCCAGGATGATCCCCAGCGCCACCGCAGGCAGGCAGCTGTCGCCACCCGCATCTTGGGGCAGATGCGCCGGTTGCACGAGATGTCCGGTGGCCCAGGCGACGATCTTCAACGCTGTGAGGTGTGGTTCGAGATCGCGCTAAGCCAGTTCACCCACATCGCGGCCAGCCGCCCAAAGTGGACATGGGGCCCGATGGCGTGGGCGCGGCGGTATGTGGCTGCACTGTGTGCCGCCCGGCCGGAGACCTGGTTCCAGGATCGCATCCGGGCGCACCGGCAGGATCGGCGCTTTTACAGTTCCGCCACCACGGGGACCATGCTCGGTGTATCGCGCGAGCAGTTCATGGCTGGGCGGCTCTGGCACATCTGGCCCGCCGGCATGTCGGCAGATGACCGCAAGCGCTTGTCGCTCGACAACAAGGCTGCCTGGGCACGTGAGGATCGTCTGCTGCGAAACCCCAGCATGACCCCACGGGTGCAGGCAATCTGCAACACGAACGCTCGGTTGCTGGGCGAGAGCAAGTCGGCCTTCTACCGGCGGATGGCCAAGGAGCGAGCACAGGCTTGAAGTGGGACAACACGTGGATCGTACCCCCTTGGGGTATAGGTTCTATCCACGTTTTGTCCCACCTGCCCTTGCCATCGACCTTGCCAGGGCTGCACCTTGTCCTGGCGCAGCGGGGCGGCGGGGCGGCAGGCGCCCCCAGGGCGCGCTGTCCGACCTCGTCCGATCCGCCCGGCCGGTTTGGGCACGGGCAGCACCACTCCTTGCTACGGCTACAGGATCCAGGACCTTGGCACTTCACCAGGGTGTGAGGGCCTTCCTGCGGGCCTTTCCTCACACCTCGGTGCCGTCTCCTCACAGTCGGCGCTCACATTCTCCCAAGCTTCTGTCCACTGCTCACGGCCACCCACGCTCCGCTCACAAGGCGGCGTGTGAGCCGCGCTTCCTCGCCCTGGGGGCGAACGCGCGCCCCACACGCCTTATCGGTGCGGCTTGCAAGGTACGAGGGGCACTATAGTTGTGAGGGCATGGATCTCACGCTTCTAGAACCAACTGCGCCTTACGAAGATGTGGCTGCAGCACTGCTCAGATCAGAAACGGGCATCTCCGAAATCTGCTTTACCCACCTCAAAACCAGCCGCGGGATCACCTATGCCGACCTCTATGGGATGGGCATCGGCCGGCGCGCACTGGCCCTTTCCGCCGGCTACCGCTCGATGGTCGAGCAGCGCAATTCCATCTGCGCGTTGCCAATGGTGCGGATGCAGCTGGACACCGCGCTTCGGCTGTACGCGGGGTTCTTTGTGGAGGATCCCATGCAGTTCTGCAAAGCGGTATTTAACGGGAAGCAGATCAAGCAGGTTAACAGCGATGATGGAAATCAGATGCACGATAGGTATCTGCTTGAGCGCGTATCCTCACGCAATCCTTGGATGAAGGACGTTTATAAGCTTACCTCCGGATACATTCATTTTTCCGACCGGCACATCAAGGAGGTGTTCAGGGACAGCGACCAGGAGAATGTAGTTGACCTCGTGATCGGGCCCAATGATCACGGGCGCGAGGAAAAGCATTTCCACGAGCCCTCAAGATGCATGCATCACCTGCACCTCATCATCCAAGTCGCCCTGCAGGACTGGTTTGCCCGCATGTGCGGACCTGTCTCTACGGATCCTGCCACGCCCGAAGCACCGACCACCGATTAACAGGGGTCGCGCCGCCCTTGAGGCCGAGGCTGCCAGCACCGTTGTCGCCACCCCTCCCGCCGCCGGCCCACCACCCACCGCCCGCCCGGCCGACCCCGCAGAAATTGGCCTGTGGCGCCCGACGTTCGGCGCCCGGCCCGTCGCACCTCGCTGCCTGCCCTCGCCAGCCCACGGCCCGCGCTGCGCACGCCTGGCACCCCCCAGGCAGGAGGGGCTGTGAGCCCCGCCGTCTCCGTTGCGAGACACTTAGGGACCGTACAAAGGCTGGGAGGGCCCGCGCCGACGCGCAGCCTTGCCCTTGAGCGTTTTCAGCATTTCTGAAAACCGGTTTTCCTTGCGTAGCCGATCGAGCAAAATCAACGGCTTAGGGCTTTTCTGATGCACCACGATCGAGCCGGGCAGGCACCAACTCCAAAGCCGGACACCAGGCAAGCCACCCATCCCCCGCGCGCGGCGGCCTACCCACCAGAGCCCTAGGCCGGACCAGCCTGTGGAAAACTCCATTCGCCCAATAAACGCAGCGCTTTAGCCACGCTTGTGCCTTGGCGCCTAGGGTACTCTTCAGGCTGTCGCTGGACCTACAGAACATGGCCGCCGAAGTTTTCCCCCTCCACCGCCGTGCCTGCTCCGCCACCCGGCCGAGCCCTGGGGTTGCCGAGTTGCGGGCCGAACTGGCGGCGGTGCGCGATCGGCTCACCCACTTGCTGGGGCAGCTTGAACACGCCCAGGACAGCGAGGCGAGCACGCCCCAGCGCGCGGCCGACTTCGGCGGCCCAGTGGTTAGCCTCGCAGAGGCCGCGCATGCCGTGGGCTGGTCCGAGCAGCGGACCCGCCGGCACATCGTCACACACAATGCCCGGTACCCGCACGATCGCCTTGGGTGGCAAGCTGGCGGCCTGGAAAATGGCAGGTGGTCGATCCCGCTGGCTCGCTGGCGCCGCTACGTCGAGCACATCCCAGCCGGCGAGCCGTGAAGGTTCCGACGAACACGACGGAGTTGAGGGCTGCCAGGTAGGGGCTGCCGCCGGGTACCGTCCCGGTCATGTTTACGCATCCCCGCTTCGATCAGGCCGACCGGCTCGCTACTGAAAGCGTCAAGGTTGGCCTCCCCCTGAACCTGAAGAATGCCTTGGCGGACGAAGCCCGCCGCCGCGGCACCACGATGTCCGGCCTCCTGCGGGAGGCCGCGCAGCAGGCGGTCGGTCTCGTCGGCCGGAAGGTGCGTTGATGCGCATCCCGCTCCACCGCATCGCTGGCCAGTTCTACAACCGGCCGCTCCTGCTCACCCCGCAGGCCGCCGACACCATCAGCAACGTACTGCTTTCCCGCATCGGCGACGGTGGCGCGCAGCTGGGCGGGCGCGGTGGCGGTGGCGAGGACACCGCGCAGACCAGCACCACGCTGTTCCCGGCCGAGCTGGGGGGCGATGGCACCATGACGGTTCACACGCCCCAGGCCAGCCGGTTCTATGGTGAGGTGCCGCTGTCCGAGGACGGCAGCCGGCGCCCCCTGCCCTACCGGCGCACCGCCGAGGGCGTGGCGATCATCACCCTGGTGGGCGAGTGGGTGAACCGCGGCGGGTACGTCGGCGCTTCGTCCGGCGTCATCAGCTACGAGGGCTTCAAGTACCAGCTGGAAATGGTCGGCGCCGACGCGCGCACAAAGGCCGTGCTGCTGGACATGGAGAGCCCCGGCGGCGAGGCGGTGGGCGCCTTCGAGGCGGCCGCCGCGGTGCGGCGCCTGGCCCTGACCAAGCCCGTGTGGGCCCTGGTCAACGGTCTGGCGGCTTCGGCCGCCTACGCGATCGCCTCCGCGGCCACCCGTATCGTCTCGATGCCCACCGGCATCAGCGGCAGCATCGGCGTGGTGTTGGCCCACTTCGATTACAGCAAGATGCTGGAAAACGAAGGTATCAAGCCGACGTTCATCCACGCCGGCGCGAACAAGGTTGACGCCAATCCTTACCAGGCCTTGCCCGCTGCTGTGCGTGACAAGCTGCAGGCTGAGGTGAATACCTTTTACGACCTGTTCGTGGAGACCGTGGCCGCCGGCCGCCAGGGCCTGACCGCCACGGCCATCCGCGGCACCGAGGCGGGCACGTTCATGGGGGCCGAAGCCCTGGAACTCGGCCTGATCGACGCGCTGGGCACGTTCGAGAGCGTGCTTGGCGAGATGAGCAGCAACAGCCCCGCAGCGGGGCGAACCACCCAAGGATCGACCGCCACTATGACCCCTGCGCAAACCGCCGTGGCCGTTGCCGCGCTCGCCACCGCCGGGGGGGCACCCGCGGCCGCCTCGCAGACCCCTGCACGCTCGGCTAAGGCCGAGCCCGGTTTCAGCTGGGACGAGGTTGTGGCCGAGGTGAACGCGACCCTGCCCAAGGCCAGCACTAACCGCATGGGCACGGACGCGGGGGAGCAGGAGCCCGCATCGACTACCGCTCAGGCCGAAGCCTTCTCCTGGGATGAGGTTGTGGCCGAGGTCAACGCAACGGTGGGAGCGGCTCGATGATCCGCGCCCTTAAAAGCCTGTTCGGCCTCGCCCAGCGCGAAGACGCCACCACCGGCGAACTGGCACCATCGCTACCGGCCGCGGAGGCCGAGCTTGCCGCCGCCCAGGCAGCCCAGACGGCGGCCGAGGAGGCCTATCGCGGTGCGCTGCTGACCGCCGACGAGGCCGGGCTTCTGCAGCTGGACGCTGCCCGGCGCGAGGCTGGTGTACGCATCGATAGGGCTACAGCCCTGATCGATGCGTTGCGCGCGCGCCTTGCCGATGCCCAGGCCCGGGAGGCCGAGGCGGCGCGGGTCATGCGTTTTCAGGAGGCCAGCCGGGAGGCGGACGACGCCGCGGCAGCCCTTGGCGAGTTGTACCCCAAGCTGGCTGGCGATTTGGTCGCCCTGCTCATGGTGGTCGCGCGGGCCGACCAGCTGGTGCAGGCTGCCAACGCCGATCGCCCCGAAGGGACCGAGGCAATCCCAGGGGTCGAACGGCGCGTCCGCAGCCGTCCCGGTTCGCCTGAGGAAGTGCTGGACGAAGTGCGCGTTGAGCGCTGGGTCCAAGTCGGCCAGATCAGACCGGGAAGTTTCGACCAGGACGAGGTTTACGCCACAGGCAATGGCCGCGGCAGGATCCCGGTTCGAGGTCTACCTATTTCGGAAGGCCACGAAGTCGAGCTGCGCTGGTTTACTGAGCAATATTTCTTCCCAGCGGACCATGGTGCGGCTCCTGAAGGCCTGGCCGAGCGGCTTGTACTGCCCGGATTCCGGCAGGGCGACGCAGATTTCTTCCAGCCTGTGGAGCGCCCTTACCAGGGTACTGTCCAGCCACGTGATGTGCTTTCCCGGATAGCAAAGCTCCGAGCAAAAGCACCGCGAGGCGCGCCGCAGCAAGCAGTCGAAGGGCGGCTTGTCCCAGCAAATGTGGAGCCGGTTCAGGCCCTGCCGCCGCCTGAGAGCCATCGCGAGTACCGTGGTCGGTACTCAGCCGATGAGACCACCGGCGCCTAATTTCACGAGTTACTGGCAGGCCGTGGCGGCCTTGCCAGTAAGACAGGGCAAACATTGAGGGCGACGCGCGGCAGTCCGATAGCGAATAGTGACCTGCAAGCCCTGCCGCCGAAAGGCGATGCACTGTTCAAGGTCGCAAGCCGGCACCTTTATTCTAATCCGACCTTGCTCTGTTGAGGCAAGATCGGTTGGCCGCCGCCAGTGGAGGTGCCCTTCCTGGCGGCGGCTTACACTTTTGAGGATGCGATGAACGTCACCGTTGCTGTACTTGGCCGATCCGCATTCGATCAGCCCTTCACCGAACTCGTCACCGGCACGGTGCTGGTGGCTGATGCCGCGGTGGCGTTGACGCCAGCGATCCCGCCAGCAGCCGCCGCCCAGGAGCTGCAGCTGCGCATCACGCCTGAGGACAATGTGAAGGTGGCGGTCGGACAATGGCTGGATCCCGCGTCCCGGCCGGGGGCGTCACCCCTCAAGGATTACGAGGGAAACATCATCGGCACCGATCCGGCGCCGGAGCCCTCCACCCGCGGCACGTACCTGGCGTGGGCCAAGACGCCGCGTCAGATCCCCTTCAACGCCGGCAACTCCATCGTTCTGGCCCGCCCCGGCGTGGCCGCCGCGGTTTGATACAGCTTCAGTGATGCTCGATGCAGCTGCGCGCCGGCGCGCCTTGCGCGCGGCCGGAATGGATCCGGCCGACGCCGACAACCCGTGGGTCACCATCGCGGTGATCGCGCCGACAGATCCCAATGCGCCGCCGGTCAAACGCCCCCCGTCATCGAAAACGATCGCGCGCCTGCGGGAAAAGGCAGAAGCAGCTGCCAGGAACGCGGCGGCCGCTCGGGCCCTGACAGCTCAAGTTCAACCCGCGCTGCGTCCGCCGGCGGGGCGCTTGTTCGGTGTAGACGCCGCCGCGCTGCTGCTGCGCGGCCCGGTGGGCGGCATCGGCACGACTACGCGGATTGTGCGCACGTTGGGTCCCCTGGCAGCTGGTGGCCGGCATCCCGCGGCGGTGCTGATGGCCGCGGGCAGCTGGGGCGACGAGGAAGCGTTGCGCGAGGCCTTGGTGGGTCTGGGGCCGAAGCTGGCTGCAATCGGCCTGCGGATCTGCCGGCGGAAGGCCGGCCTTAGAATGGCGAAGGCGCGGCCATAAGATCCACCTCGACTGCCAATCCGCTGTGATCACTCAATCGCGGTTCCTGGCCGGTTTTGCCCTCCCAGGCCGCAATCGCTGCAGCATGCGGCTCCCAGGCTGCGGGTAGCAACACGTGATCGATCGGCGGGTGTGCCAGCTTTCCGGCGGGTACACGCTCTGTCTCCGTCGCGCAGAATAGGCCACAGGCAGCCATGGCCTCGCGCAGCAGCTGGCGGCTTTGGGCCGTGCCATAATAGTGTTTGCCGCCCAGGTTCATGTTCAGGTCGCCGGCCACGCACAGATCCGCCTCCGGATACTGTTGGCGCAGCGCAGCCCATTCCTGCCCCTGCTGAACGACGACGCGATGCATCTCGGACCAGTTGCGTACTGGCGTGCCCGGTTCGGCATCGCCGCGATCGTCGTGCCAGGGCATCACTGTACCGTAGACGATGAGCGGACCTTTCGGCGCCTCCACCACGGCTGCCACGGTGCGCCGCGGATCAACCACTTCAAGCTGCTGCAACACCGGGTAGCGGGTCCAGATGGACGTCCAGCGCCCGCCCAGCCGCCCTGTCGGCCGCTGGTCACTATGAACTGCCGTGTGACCCACCGATGGGGCCAACTCGTCGTGTGTCTCGGTCAGAACCCAAACGTCGCAGTTGTGCTGCTGCAGCACGTCGCGCCGCCGCGCGTTCTTGCCGGCGCCGGTGGCGTACTCAACGTTCCACGTTCCAATCCGCACGGCGCTGGTTTCCCCGACTTATGGGCCGACTGCATCTTGGACGATTCCGCAGCTACGGGGAAAGGCAGAAGCTGCCGCCAGGAACGCGGCAGCTGCCTGGGCCCTGGCGGCCCAGGTGCAGCCTGGATTGCGGCCGCCTGCGGGGCGCTTGTTCGGTGTAGACGCCGCCGCGCTGCTGCTGCGCGGCCCGGTAGGCGGCATCGGCACGACTGCGCGGATCGTGCGCACGTTGGCCCCCTGGCAGCTGGTGGCCGACATCCCGCGGCGATGCTGATGGCCTCAGGCGGCTGGGGGGACGAAGAGTCGTTGCGCGAGGCTCTGGCGGGTCTGGGGCCAAAACTGGCGGCCATTGGCCTGCGGGTCTGCCGGCGGAAGGCGGGACTTAGGATGGCGAAGGCGCGGGCGGCTTGACCAGAGGAGCCTGCTAAACGCCCCTCGGCCGGGCCTTTTGCGAGAAAGGGGGGCCCCTAAGCACTACCCTAGCGCTGGACCGCACCCATAGCCGATCCTGCGACACCACCGGGGTCGCGCTGGCAGAGCCGGCCGAGGAATTTACCATCGGCCGCGACTTGATCGACGCAGTGCATCGGGTCACGTCGTATGGCGACGGCGTGCGCGGATGGCGCCCCGGCTACGAGTGCAGGGTCGGGCTCGTCGGATTGGTGAGGCCGAACTGCGGGCGGAGGCTGAACAACCGCCGGGGTGACAATCTGTGCGGGCTCTGGGACGGGCGGCGTATAGTCGTACAGACCGAACAGGCCGCCCGCGATGGCACCGACAACAGCCGCAGCCGCGTACCATTTCGCCGAACCGGCTACTTCGACGCCAACTTCGTGGGCTAGGTGCGAGGTGTGAGCGGTGGCCATCATACAGTCCTCAAAGCTTCCAGAAGTGCAGTAACCCCTTGACGAAAAACATCAAAAGCAGGGCGATGTCCGCCCCGTGCGTGAGATAGTGCAACGGCAAACGGTCGAAGAAAATCGGCTCATGACCGTGCGCAATGAAGTGTAGTCCCCATTCGACCCCTTGCACAACTGCCACGAACACGAGCAGTTCGAGACCGTGAGCCACGAAAAACACCGCCCGGCGGCCGACACCCGCAAAAATTTCCCTCCACGGTTCAGCGTGACCGTTGGGCATTGATACTGTCCTAAGGCGGGATTGGTTTCAGATGGCCACGGTTTACGCACAGCGCAACCGCGAGGGCGGCCCAATAGATGGCGCAAAGCGCCGACACAAGCCGTTCGCCATACCGCTCGGCTGCATGGTGCCACAACATGGCTGGAACCAGACCATGTAGAATTTTCGCTAGGTGCGCCCAGCGTACGGCCCACACGGCTGGGGCAAACAGCCGCCCCCCCGAGCATCTCACGGGGACCGCTGGCCGCACGGCTGCAGGTTCGAGCTTTCACCACCACCAGCCTGGGCCGGCCGCTCGCCCTTCAGGTGAGCGTAGCGGCCGGGCTAGGCGACTGCACCGCGCGCCGCAGGCCGGGTGGTGCGATCGGGCCGCGCAAAAGGGCTCTGGCCGAAATTTCCGAGACCCTCCCGACTCTTAGAAGGAACTCTGACACCCGTGCCAGCAGCTAATTGCCCCCCTCCCACCAAGTCCGGGCGGGCGCTGCGGGGCAGGCGCAGGCGCAGCCAGGCCGCCCATTCGGCGCTGGCGATGCGGACCAGGTTGGTGTCGTTCCGAAAGCCGGTCAGGCGCCGCAGCTCGACGGTCACGAGGCCCACCAGCGCGGCCTGGCGCATCGCGCGCTTGGCGGTGGTGATGGAGACGCCGGCCAGGGCCGCGATGTGGCCCATGGCTAGGTTGCAGACGCCGCGGGCCGCGATGTGCTTGCCCACCACCGCCATCACCGCCTGTTCCCCGGGGGTGAAGGCTTTCGCCAGCTTGGGGGGCAGGTACCCTGATGCAGCCCAGTGCCGGCGCCTGGCCTTGCTTTCGGGGGTGCGGGGCCGCGATCCGGTGCGCGGGTGCGCGCGGGCAGGCGCTGTCCCCTGCCCATCAGGGGCAGGGGCAGCTGCCGGCACCAGTTGGGCACAGGCAGCCCCCAGGGCCAGCGCCCTGGTGGGCACCGCCTGGGCGATCCGCCGGCGGGAGGCCAGCAGCCCATCCAGTTCTTCGGCCTGTTCGTCCGAAAGCCCGCCGGCGCCGTAGGCCTGCCATAGAGCTGCAGCGACCTTGTCCAGCCGATCGGCGGCCGCGGCCTCGACGGCCCGGCGCATCTCATCAAACACGTCCATCCGTTCCCGGTCCCTTGCGGGCCGCGGCCAAGGTCCAGGCAAAGCTTCCCCATCGCCGGAACGGTGGTCCCGGCTTGACTCCCTAGGGGGTCGTGTGGCTTCTGAGAGGTGTTGATCTGGGCTCTCATAAGCCGGGATTTTGGACGGCCTCGCCCCGGCAAGGGCGGGGCCGTCTGCTTCTCAAGGCTCGTTGCGCGGCGGCTGCACTCCCTGCCCGTGGGCAATGTTTCGACGCGTAACCTCGACGGCTGCGCCGAGCAAGGCCCAGCGTTGTATTAGATCGGCGCTCTTCTTTCGAGCTTGGCGCCTGTACTCAAATTCCGGCGCTCTGTGGAATGGAGAGCTTCAAGGCACCGCCAACGTGCTGCGGCTCTCCTTGGATATGTGGGCAGCTTCTGGCGGCATGCCCGGGCGGCAGGGAAAGCTGACAGCCACAGCAGGAAACGGCACACCACAGCGGTCGGTGCTCGATACGGTACCTGCCAGGCCGTTCTAGCCGTTCAACGGCTCGATGCGGTGGCCTTTAAGCTGGTGCTGCACGAGGGCCAGCAAGGCGCCCTGCAGGGGCGTTTCAGCCACGCGAATGGCCTCTTGCATCGCCGCATCCATCGCAGCCTCGATCGAACCCTGGGACGATCTTGGGTGCTCTTCCATCAGGTACTCGATACCTGTGCGCAGGATCCGCAGTTGCATGTCGTTTACGATCGGCTTGCGGGCCGTTCCGTTCAGAATGCCGATAAGTTCGTTCATCGGCTTGTCGGGGTCGTCCATGTATTGACCAGCATCAAGATCGACTAAATTCTTGATGGAGCGATCCAGCTTTTCGAGCTTATTCTTATCGGCATGGCGGACGTTTCGCATTTGAGGGCTCTTTTATGTGCTGAATTACAGACCAATCGAAACGCCAGCGCTGAGGCAGAGATACATCGGAAGGCGCCCACAGCTATTGAAGGCAGCGGAAACTTACTCTGCGAATTTTTATTGTCAATCAATCAAGCAGTACAATATTATGAACACGATCCGTGTTTACATGGGTCGTGTTTATGATCACTCGATGAAATTAATACTTTGCGGCTCAATCTTCGCTTTTAGAGCGCCGATCAGCAGCACAGCGCGCTGGAACCCTGTATCTGCCGGCAGGGCAGCCCGTGGGATTTGGCAGCGCCGCTGGCCTGGGCGACCGGAGTGAACATGGATCGTGGGCACGCGGACAGGCGCCAGTGCGCCGATCAGGCGTGGGCCACCGGCAGCTCGCCCACCTGGGTCGTGTAGCGCGGCGTGCGCATCTCGAACTTCGTGTTCCAGCCCCGTTTGGCCACCAGCCCTGCCCGGGCCGGCACCACGGCGCCGCGGCCCCAGCGAGCGTTACAGGCGTCCATGGCCGCCATCAGCGGCCCTGACCGCTCCCGATCCATGGCGCCGATCAAGGCCCGCGGGCTGTGCGACAGCGGCACCAGGTCGTTGGTGATGATGCCGGCCTTCGAGTACCGCCACGGCCGCTGCCCAGGCTCGCGCCAGGTCTTGGCCACGCCCAGCTGCGCCGCCTTGATCAGCGCCAGGGTGTCGTTGGTGTGCTCGGGCAGGGAGACGGTGGTGGACACCGACCGCATCGGGGCATCCCTGTCGTGCTCGGACGTGTGGTAAAAAATTGACACGTGATTGGTGGCCAGCCCCTCCCGCCGCAGCTTCTCGCCCAGCCGGGTGGCGTGCGCGGCCACGGCCTCCTCGAGCACCGCCCGTTCGGTGATGCGGCTGCTGAACGAGCGCGTCACGGCGCAGCCCTTCCGCCGGGCCGGGACCATTTCCAGCGGCAGGCAGGCCAGCCCGCGCAGCTCGTGAATGATGCGCTCGCCGACCACGGTCAGGCCCTTGCGCACCGGCCTGGGGTCGAGGTCGCGCAGATCCGCCACGCTCTCGACGCCCATCGCTTCCAGCTTCGCCAGCGAGGCCCGGCCGATGCCCCACACCTCGGCCACGTCGATTCGGCAGAGCCAGTGGGCGTAGGCCGCCGGGTCGGTCAGGTCGCACACGCCCTGCAACTCGGGCACGGTCTTGGCGATGTGGTTGGCAAGCTTCGCCAGCGTCTTGGTGGGGCCGATGCCGACGCAGGTGGGGATCCCCGTCCAGGCCAACACGGTGGCCCGCAGATCCCGGGCGAGTTCCACCCGCAGCCCCGGCGCCACATCCGACAGGTTCAGAAAGCTCTCATCGATCGAGTAGATTTCGACCTGGGGGGCGAACTGGCGGTACACGGCGTTGGTGCGCCCGCTCATGTCGCCATAGAGCGTGTAGTTCGAGGAGAATACCCGCACGCCCTGGGCCCGGCACATCTCCCGGATCTTGAAGAACGGATCCCCCATTTTGATGCCGAGCGCCTTGGCCTCGGCCGTGCGGGCGATCGCGCAGCCATCGTTGTTCGACAGCACGATGATGGGCACCCGGGCCAGCCTGGGGTCAAACACCCGCTCGCAGCTGCAGTAGAAGCTGTTGCCATCGATCAGCGCCACCGCGCGGCCGCCGCCGATCCGGTCGCGCAGACGCGCGGCCGGATCGCTCACGCCAACCGCCCACGGGCGATGTGCCAGCGGATCGAAAAGCGCACCACGCCCCAGATCACGCCCTCGCCCATCTCCTCGACGGCGAAGGCCGGCAGATCCGGATTGCAGAACGCCAGCCGAGCCACGTTGCCGTCGATCACTAAGCGCTTGCAGCTCATCTGCCCGTCGATGGCAGCCACCACCACGCTGCCGTGGCCGGGCTTCAAGCTACGGTCCACGCACGCCAGGTCGCGGTCGTAGATGCCGGCGGCCTCCATCGAGGAGCCCGCGATACGCCACAGGAAGGTCGCTGGCGGGTTCGGCACCAACCACCGCGGCAGTTCCAGCGCGCCCTCAAGGAAATCGTCTGCAGGCGACGGGAAGCCCGCGCAGAGCGCGTGCCCGATCAGGGGCACGCGCACGGCGTCGGGGCTGCCCATCTGCAGTTCCTCGATGCGCTCGATATGCACGGCGACCACGATCCGAACCAGAACACAGTAAGAACAAAGCCGACCGACGGCCTGGGTTCAACCGATATGCTGGATCCGGCGAATATCGCGGTGGGCGGCTGTGGATGGGTCGAAGAAAGTTGAACGAAATGCTGGTGTTACGGCTTCCGAGCGCCGGTGGTGCCGGGCCGGCATCGGCCCTGGCGGCCAAGCCCATCGACCTGACTGCACGTGAGGCGGCGGGCGCGGAATTCATAGTGGATGACGGCAAAGGGCCCGGCATGCGCTTGCGCCCCAGCGCTAGCTCATCAAGTGGTGCGCCGGCCGGTAATGGCTGACGGAAACGTGGCCTGGACGCAACATTGGCCCGCTCGCCCTCGTTGCCTTCAGCCGGGATATCCGGCGCGCCCACGACGTCCTGGCGCCTCTGGGACAGCATCTTGCGCTGACCCTTCTGACCGCGGTCTCTGGCAGGATGAAGCAATTCTTAGCGCGGTCTTGGATGCGCTGAAGCCGCGGCCGGCAGCGACCCGTCTGCGGGTGTGCCGGCGCACGGCGGGTCGACGCTTTGCGAAGGCGGTAACGCAATCCTGGTAGGACCGAATCGGGATAGGATGTCACTAGGAGTGATTGGCGCCAGCCACAATGGCTGTTTGCCTCATTGCGGGTCTGTCAATTTTCCGCTCTCAGGATAAATGTCTAGGGCCAATCGTCGTGTCATTTTGTACCGCAGAAATCGTCCGCCAAGGCCGAGTTTGAGATGAGCGAGCAACACTATCGCGTCCGCGTCGAAGGCGACCATATCCGGAAGCTCTCCAGCGCAAAGCCCATTCAGGCAGCAGCTGAACTCATCTGGAACGCTGTCGATGCCGACGCGACCCGCGTCGACGTTGAAATCGACACGGATGACTTGGCCACGAAAGCCATCAACATCCGAGACAACGGACATGGAATCCCGCGTTCTGAGGTTGAGTACTTATTTGCAAAGATTGGCGGATCTTGGAAATCTCACGGCAATCGCTCGAAATTGAAAAGAAGGATGCTTCACGGCAAAGAGGGCAAGGGACGCTATAAAGCTCTTGCGCTTGGCCGAGTGGCGGAATGGACGGTTAGATATCTCGACGCTGGAAAACTTTTACAATACAAGATAACGATCATTCGGGATAAGCTCGAAGATGTTGCGGCCACCGAGGCGGTCGAGGTCGATCGACAGTTGGGGACCGGGGTCGAAGTCCGCATTACAGAACTTGACAGAACCTTTAGATCGCTTGATCCGGCGAATGCCATACAATCGCTATCTGAGGTGTTTGCGCTGTATTTAACAGATTATTCTGACGTGAGGATATTTTTCGACAATGGCGAACTTGATCCTAGTCAGATAATATTGGGGCGGGAAACGTACTCGCTTCCACCGATTATCGATGACGGCTCTACATATCCCGTTGAAGTGGAAATAATCGAGTGGAAATCATCATCTGAGCGATGGGTCTTTCTCTGCGGCCCTGAGGGATTCCCCTTCCATAGAGTGGCCCCTCGATTCCACACTCCGGGCTTCCAGTTTACCGCATACTTGAAATCACCATTCATAGGCGTGCTTCAGCAGCAAGGGCTTCTCGATCTCGCTGAGATGAGTGCACCCCTTCAGGCCGCCTATGAGGCTGCCTCCGACAAAATTAAAGAATTTTCACGCGCTAAAGAGATCGACGCCGCAAAATCTGAGATCGATCAGTGGAAAGCTGAGTCAATTTATCCTTACGCGGCAGAGCCGGTCACGTCCGTCGAGAAAGCCGAGAGGAAGGTCTTCGATATAGTTGCTTTAAATGTAAACAAGCACCTGACTGAATTTTCAGACCAAAGTCGCAGAACCAAGGCCTTTCAGCTGCGCATGCTCAAACAGGCAATTGAGCGCGGGCCAGACGAACTTCAGCATATTCTGACCGAAGTTCTCGAGCTTCCGGAACGTACACAAAAAGAACTTGCGAAACTGCTTGATGAGGCTAGCTTAGCCAACGTAATCGGCGCATCGGCGCTCGTATCTGACAGATTGAAATTTGTTCACGGACTAGAGGCGGTTCTTTTTGATGCCGAAAGTCGCAATCTACTGAAGGAGAGAAGTCAGCTTCATCGGATGATTGCGGACAACAATACCTGGATATTTGGAGAGGAGTTCAACCTCACAGTTGATGATCAGTCGCTGACCGAGGTGCTAAAGAAACATCGTAAGCTGATCGGGCAAGATACCGCCATAGATCAACCGGTTCGCCGCATTGATGGAAAAGTCGGCATTGTTGATCTGATGTTATCACGTGCGGTGCCGCAGAATCATGCAGATGAGCGTGAGCATCTCGTTGTTGAGTTGAAGCGCCCCTCCGTCAAGATTGGCGCCGAAGAAATTACTCAAGTTCAAAAATATGCATTTACAGTAGCGGACGATGAGCGATTTAGGCACCTGAAGACGCGCTGGAGTTTCTGGGTCATATCAAATGACCTCGACGCTTACGCTCGCGCTCAAACTCGACAGCATGGGAAAGCGCGCGGTCAGATATTTCTATCCGAGGACGGGTCAATTTCCGTTTGGGTCAAGAGCTGGGCGGAGGTTCTGTCGGAGTGCAAATCACGGCTCAAATTTGTTCAAGACCATCTGCAAGCCAATGTAGATCGTGATAGCTCGCTGAAATATTTGAAGAAAACTTACGAAAAGTATCTAAGCGGCGTCATTGAATCAGATGGGGAGGAGCCTGATGCTGCTAATGAAGCTTGATTATAGGTAGAAGCGACCCGGCCGCTTGACCTGACCACCTCTGAGTGGCCTGGAGCACGACGAGCTGATAGCGGCTGCCCACCGTGCCCAGGCGGATGCCTTGGAAATCGAGGCGCAGGCCAAGCGCCGGCTCGCGGATGAATACGACGCCGCCCAGGAGCGGGGCGAGGTAGCTGCCAACGGGCAGCGCGGAAAAGCCGTTCCAGACGGGAACAGCTTGGCCACCGTCGCTGACCTTGGCCTGACCCGCAAAGCGATCCACGAGGCCCGCCAGCTGCGCGACGCGGAGGCGGCCGACCCCGGCGTGATCCGCCGCACGCTCGATGCACGGCTGGCGGAAGGCCGGGAGCCCACGAAGGCTGCCGTGCGCGTGTAGGATGGCAACGCTCGATGGAGGTCGCCTTGGACGTCGCAACAGCCACAGAAGCCCGCTTCCGGCAGGCCCACACGGAGGCGGCCAACAGGGCCGAGGCCACTGCGCTGCTGATCCGCTGCGGGTACCGCGTGTACCGGCCGGAAGCGGACATCGAGGGCGAGGATCTGGTGGTGCGGGATCCGGCTGGTGCGCTGGCCGGCGTACAGCTCAAGGGCCGGCCTCTGGTGGATTGGCGCCGCTATGGCGGCCGCCAGCTGCTGATGCTGTTCCCCTCAGCGCCGTACAGCCCTACGGTGGCACGCACGTGGTTTCTCGTACCCCATGACCTGTTCTTCGACTGGGTGAAGGCCCGGCACGGCCACACCCCGAAGTGGGGCGACTTGTGGCATTACCCGTCGATCGGGCGGGATCTGGCGGCCTTTCTGGCACCGTACGAGGTGCGGCCGCCTGCAGAGCAGCAGAACGAAGCGCCCTAGGCACGCTGCAGGCCTGCACGCGGGCTTGGCCGTGCTGCCGTGCGACGTGCGCCAGGGCGGCCTGCGCGATGCCATCCTGCACAGCGCCGGCGCCAACGCGGCCCACGGCCTGCGCCGCTCGAACGCGGACAAGCGCCGCGCCGTGCTGATGCTGCTGCAGGACGAGGAATGGGGGCAGTGGAACAACAGCGAGATCGCCCGCCGATGCGCTGTTGACGAAGGGCTGGTTCGAAGGATGCGGGCCGAGCTGCCATCTTCGGATGATCCGAAGATGCAGGCCACGCGCACGGTCTAGCGCGGCGGCAAGGTCTACACGATGGACACCGGCCGGATCGGCCGGCAGCAGCCCGAGCCCGATCCGCCAGCTGTGCCGCCCGCGCCAGATCCGGCACCCGCGCCCGATCAGGGCCCGGGCAACGTGGTGGTGCTGGGCTCCCGCCTCACCATCATGCCGTCCCCCGGCGCTGTAGAGCGCGGCCACCTTGCCGATGAAGTGGCGGACGATCTGCGGGGCGCCGGCCTCATTCGCACGGCTGAGTAAACGGATGAGCCCCGGCCGCTCACGCGGGCCGGGGCTCATCAACGACATGCTCTGCAGGATCGCGGATCAGGCTTGTCCATCCTTCGCCGCATCATCTGGACTATCGTTTTTCCTCTTTGCGCGTTCGATGACAGGATCCGTCGAGGCGTCGACTACGCTGCTGCGGACCGAAGTGTGGCCGCTAGATGGAGCTTCAGTCGGGGTGGCGTCGATCTCACTCGTGCGCGTCGTTGTGTGGGAGCTTTCGGCGCTAAAACCCTTACCGATCTGCTGTGAGAAATCGGCATCCGCGGTGGTCTTGCGAAGGGCTCCCTCGTTCTTCGGCTCGCCGCTCTTCTCGTCGCTCATCGATGCTCCCTTCCCTGTAGATCCAGAACCTGGGATCTCAACCACGATCCGGCAAGCGATCGCAGGGCTTTCATCGGGCGCGGGACGGATAACACCGGGACCCCCGCGTAAGCGTCGCGCAGCTGCCGGGCCTCGTGGATCGTCTTGCGGGTCAGGCCGAGGTCGGCGACGGTTGCCGTCGTAGGCGACCGTTCCCGGCCGGAACGCTCGCCCCCGCCCTGCGGCCCGGCCACTTCGCCCCGCTCCTGCGCGGCGTCGTACTCGTCCGCCGGCCGGCGCTTGGCCTGGGCCTCAGTCTGGAGGGCATCGGCACGTCACTGCCGGATGTCCGTTCTGGGGCGACTCGCGGATGACGGCGGCGACCGTCTCGACCGTGGCGCTGCCCGTGGCCCAGAACTGGTACAGGGCCTCAGCCGAGGCATCCTGATAGAGCTCAACCCGCTGGCGCACGGCGGGGTCTGGGACCTTGGCCGGGTTGATCGTCACCAGCCACAACGGGTACCGCTTGAGCGGCATGCAGGTCATAGCCTGCTCTCGCCCGGCAGCATCGCGCGTAACGATATCGTTACGCGCCCCGTAACGATCGCTACCTGCGTTCAGCTTGGCGTTTTGGCTTTGCCAAGCGAGGCCCATGCCCTCAACCACGGGGCGCATCACAACCCAGCGCTCGCCTCCTGCCTTCAGTTTGCGATGCCGAGCTGGCCTATTAAGGCCACTGCACCCGACCCCGGGGCGCAATCGAGGCCAGCTGCGTTAGTGCGGCGCCGATTGTGAGGAGACCCCGAATGGCGGACGACTTTGCGCCGCGGCTTGCCGTGCTGGTAGTCGAGGACAACCCTGTGCAACTCATGGAAGCGGCAGCAGCCTTGCGGGAAGCGGGGTACGAGGTTGCCGAGGCCGCAACCATCGAGGCCGCTCAAGCCCACCTTGCAGCACGGCCCGAACTCGCGGCCATGGTCGCAGACGTAGACCTTGCCGGTGAGCCCCTCAGCGGCTTTACCCTAGCCAAGGCTGTCGCAGCGCGCTGGCCAGAGCTCGCCATCCTGATCGTGTCGGGAGTGGAATGGCCTGGCCCGGAGCAGATGCCCATGGGCGCGCGCTTCCTGCGTAAGCCCTTTATGCCCGATGGCCTCGCCGAGGCCCTGCAAACCGTACTAACGGCGCGGGGGATCGGCTTGTAAGCCGACCCCCATTCATCGGTCAGTCCGCCAGAGCAGCGATGATCAAAACGAGCCGGCGAGCATGAACGTGCCCGCGATGAGCAAGGTGATCAGGAGCATGTTGGAAGCCTCAGGTGCCAAACGGCGCCACTTCCACATGAACGCTTATAGCCACGCTCGGTTGCGCGCAGCTCGGCTCTGGTCACCGGGCAGCTCAATCCCGGCCATCTTCACCCATTGCGTCGTCGTAGGCGTCGAACAGCCAGGCCAGAAGATTGGTGCCCACGTCATCGCCAAGCTCGCCTATGGGCTTGTTTAACGGCTTCTGGGGGTACTGCGACCGCACCTCGGCGAGCAACCTGCAAGCCAACCGATCCAGCGCATCGCTGGGCAGCACCTGGTCGCGCTCGGCAGGCATGGATGCACCCTCTCACCCGTATGCCAGGCGCCCGGCCCCGCCCCGATCTGATCACGAGGCGGGGGAGCGTCCGATCTCACCAGCGGTGGGCCGATACACAACGCGGCCCGGTGATCACCATGCTGGAGCAGGCTTAACCGGCCGTCAGGCGTCTCAGGGCGGCGCCGTACCGAAATAGGCCGCCCTGCAAGCGTGCTACCCCGGTGCAACCCCGACCACTTTTGGGGTAGCACCGAATTTGTGATGCGGGTTAAGCTATTGTTCTGGAAAAGTTTTTGGTGAGCGCGCTGGGACTCGAACCCAGGACCTACAGATTAAAAGTCCGTTGCTCTACCAGCTGAGCTACGCGCTCGCGTCCGGGAACCGCCCTGGGGCGGCCGCGCGGGGACGGCGCGTTCGCAATAGGTGAGCGGGGCCGGGGGGTCAACACGGGGTTGTGGGTGGCGCCTAGTCGCCGTCGCCGCGGGCACGCTCGACGATGCCCCGGGCCTCGTCGAAGGCGGCGTCCGGGTCGAGGGCCGTCGTGTCGAGACGGACCGCGTCGTCGGCCATGCGCAGCGGCGCGGCGGCGCGCGAGGCGTCGCGGGCGTCGCGGGCCTCGATGTCGGAGAGGATCGCCGCGAAGGTTGCCGCCTCGCCGCGCCCGGAGAGCTCACGGTGACGGCGGCGCGCCCGCTCCTCGGAGGAGGCCGTGATGAACAGCTTCACGTCGGCGTCCGGACACACCACCGTGCCGATGTCGCGCCCGTCCAGCACCGCACCCTGGGGATCGGCCGCGAAGCGCCGCTGCCAGGCCAGCAGCGCGGCGCGGACCTCGGGGACCGCAGAGATCCGCGAGGCCGCCTCGCCCATGGCGCGGTCGCGCAGGCGCGGATCGTCCAGCCTGTCGGCGTCGAGGGCGTGGGCGGCCCGGGACGCGGCCTCCGGATCGTCCAGGGACAGGCCGGCATCGATCAGGGCCAGCGCCACCGCGCGGTAGAGGAGGCCCGTGTCGAGATGCGGCAGCCGGTAATGGTCGGCCAGGCGCTTGGCCAGCGTACCCTTGCCCGAGGCGGCCGGGCCGTCGATCGCGATGACGAGCGGCATGATGGTCAAGCCCCGATCCGGCCGCCGAGGGCCTGCATGGACGGCAGGAAGCTGGGGAAGCTCGTGGCAATCATCGCGCCGTCGTCCACCGTGACCGGCGCCTTCGTGGCGAGCCCCATCACCAGGAACGCCATGGCGATCCGGTGATCGAGATGGGTCGCCACCGTGCCGCCGCCGGGCGCCGCCGTGCCGTCGCCCTCGATCACGAGGTCGTCGCCCTCCACGCTGTGGCGCACGCCGTTGGCGGCAAGGCCCGCCGCCACGGCCGCGAGGCGGTCGGATTCTTTCACCCGCAGCTCGTGCAGGCCGTTCATCCGGGTCCGGCCCTCGGCGAAGCTCGCGGCAACCGCGAGCACCGGGTACTCGTCGATCATCGCGGGCGCCCGCTCCGGCGGGACGTCGACGCCGGTGAGGCGGCTGGCGCGCACCCGCAGGTCGGCGACGGTCTCACCGCCCTCCTCCCGCTCGGCCAGGCGCTCGATCTGCGCGCCCATCTCCAGAAGGGTGGTGATCAGCCCGGTCCGCAGGGGGTTCATCATCACGCCCTCGATCACCACGTCGGATCCGGGCACGATCAGCGCCGCCACCAGGGGGAAGGCCGCCGAGGACGGATCGGCCGGGACCACCACGTCGGTCCCGCGCAGGGTCGGCTGCCCGGTGAGCGAGATCTTGCGGCCGTGGCCGCCGGGCCCGTGCGGCTCGACCCGGACCTCGGCGCCGAACAGGCGCAGCATCCGCTCGGTGTGGTCGCGGGTGGCGGCCGCCTCGATCACGGTGGTGGTGCCGGGCGCGTTGAGGCCCGCGAGCAGCACCGCGGACTTGATCTGCGCCGAGGCCGCCGGCGTCTCGTAGGTGATCGGGATCGCCTCGTTGAGGCCGCGCAGGGTCAGGGGCACGCGTCCGCCCTCGGCCTCGGAGAGGACCCGCGCGCCCATGCGGGTGAGCGGGTCGAGGATCCGGCGCATCGGGCGCGAGCGCAGCGACGCGTCGCCGTCGAAGGTTGCGGTCACCGGCTGGCCGCCGACCACGCCCATCATCAGCCGGGAGCCGGTTCCGGCATTGCCGAAATCCAGCACCTCGGCCGGGTCGGTGAGGCCGCCGATGCCGACCCCGCGCACCACCCAGCGTCCCTCGCCGAGGCGCTCGACTCCGGCACCCAGCGCCTTCGCGGCGGCGGCGGTGCGCAGCACGTCGTCGCCCTCGAGCAGGCCCTCGACCCGGGTCTCGCCCTGGCTCAGCAGCCCCAGGATCATGGCCCGGTGCGAGATCGACTTGTCGCCCGGCGGACGCAGCCGCCCGGTGAGCGGCGCGCCGGGGGCGGCGGTGAGGGGCTGGGGAGGCGAATTGTGCGACACGGGGCGTCCGTTCGGGAATCTCAGGTGGGCCGGGATCCGGTGCCTCGTGCGGGGGCGCCGCGGGGCCACAATCGGACCGTGAACTGGCGGCGCGGTTAACACGCGCATCGGCCCGCGTCATCCATCGCGCCCGCCCGGCGCCGCTTCGAAAACGGGGTCCTGCGGCTCGATTGACAGGGGCTGGGGCCGCGACTAACGGGCCCGTCTTCCGAAGACAGCAGAGACGACGAGGTGTCCGCCCGTGGCCCGACCCGAACTTGGCATGAAGCGCCAATGCCTAAGTTGCGGCGCGAAGTTCTACGACCTCGCCCGCGATCCCGCCACCTGCCCGAAATGCGGCGCGGTCTACCAGGCGGCGGCGAGCCGCGTGCCGGCGCCCGCTTTGGCGCGGGGGCCTGAGGCCGACGACGAGGATGAGACGGACGAGAAGGGTCCGGAGCTGGTCTCGCTCGACGAGGTCGAGGCCGCCGAGGACGAGGCGGATCCCACGCCCGAGGACGAGGCCGGCGACGAGGACGGCGAATCCGCCGAGGACGACACCTTCCTTGAGGAGGAGGATTCCGGCGACGACGTCTCCGACCTGATCGACGGCGATATCGAAACTGACGAAGAGAGCTGAATCCCGTCCGCGCCGTCCCTTCGAAGACCCTGCGCGGAGTCGGAGAGGGGCCGGCGTCCCGGCGAAGAATCCCGAAAAAAAGGGGTTGAGTCCGCGTCACGAGCCGCCTATAGAACCGGCGTCGCCGGACGCAACCCGGACGGCGAGACCCCGCGGGACCCAAACCGCGGCGGACAAGTGGGGCCTTAGCTCAGCTGGGAGAGCGCTTCCATGGCATGGAAGAGGTCATCGGTTCGATCCCGTTAGGCTCCACCATTCTTCCTTCAGCGTGATGCGGCCGGTCCAGTCCGGCCCCGCTGGGAAACTCTAAAAACTCCTATCCAGCCAACGACCGGCTCACCGGGTCAGGTGCCCGAGCGGCAGCGCCGTCGTGTACTTCACCTGGCCGAGCGCGAAGCTGGAGCGGATATTGGCCACCCCCGGGATGCGGGTGAGGTGGTCCAGCACCAGCCGCTGGTACTGGCCGAGATCCTCCACCACGACCCGCAGCATGTAGTCGGCCTCGCCGCTCATCAGGTAGCATTCCATCACCTCCGGGCGGCTGCGCACCGCCTCGTCGAAGGCCTGGAGGGCGGCCTGGGTCTGCTTCTCCAGGGAGACGTGGACGAAGACGTTCACCGCGAGCCCGAGGCTCATCGGATCCACCACCGCGACGCAGCCCCGGATGATCCCGGCCTCCTTCAGGTCGTTGACCCGGCGCCAGCACGGCGAGGTGGACAGCCCGACCTGCTCGGCAAGGTCGGCGATGCTGATCTCGCTGTCCTGCTGCAGGCGTTCGAGGATGCGCAAGGAGGCGGCGTCGAGATGGGCCGGTCGGGAGACCATTGTTTCGCGCTCCGGTTTGCGATCGGCATAGCATGCCGCCAATCGCTGGATGACAGGAAAGTTTTGGCGCCGATCGATGCTGGCACCTCTTTTCGCCATGCGCCCATCGTCATTGCGAGCGCAGCGAAGCAACCCAGAACAGCGCGCGATCTCCAACCGTGGCGGCTCCCTAGGTCGTTTCGCTGCGCGCGCAATGACGGTGAGGGACGGACTAACCGGACGACCCATCGGAGTCAGGAGGAGGCGACGTCACGCGCAACGGTATGATCAACCGCATTCCCAGGACAACCCGGCAAAATATGCCAATTTTCGCGCGGCAATAACAAAACTTCGGCATGTCGCCCCGTGCGGCAAACCGTATGCTCCGATCAAAAGCTGGGAGCCGCGCCGATGAACGCCATACCGCCGAGGACGACGATCGCGCGGTCCGCCGAGGTCGATCACGATCCGGCCGAGACCCAGGATTGGCTGGCGGCGCTCGAATCGCTGTTCCGCAATGAGGGCGCGGCCCGGGCGCGGTTCATCCTCGACCGGCTGGAGCGGCGCTCGAAGGAGATCGGCATCCTCGACGAGGCGCTGCCCTACTCGCCCTACCGGAACACGGTTCCCCTGGAGAAGCAGCCGCGCTACCCGGGCGACCTCGACATTGAGGAGCGGCTCACCTCGATCATGCGCTGGAACGCGCTCGCCATGGTGGTGCGCGCCAACATGGCCTACGGCGAGCTCGGCGGGCACGTAGCGAGCTACGCCTCGGCGGCGGAGCTGTTCGAGGTCGGGTTCAACCACTTCTTCAAGGGCGGCCCGGACGGCGACCTCGTCTACTTCCAGCCACATTCGGCGCCGGGCGTCTACGCCCGCGCCTTCCTGGAGGGGCGGCTCTCCGAGGAGCAGCTGAAGCATTACCGCCAGGAGATCGCCGGCGACGGCCTCTGCTCCTATCCCCATCCCTGGCTGATGCCGGATTTCTGGCAGGTGCCGACCGGCTCGATGGGCATCGGCCCGATCCACGCGGTCTATCAGGCGCGGTTCATGCGCTATCTCGGCCATCGCGGCCTTGCCGACACCTCGGCCCGGCACGTCTGGGGCGTGTTCGGCGACGGCGAGATGGACGAGCCGGAATCGATCGGCGGCCTGGCGCTCGCCGCGCGGGAGAAGCTCGACAACCTCACCTTCGTCATCAACTGCAACCTGCAGCGGCTGGACGGCCCGGTGCGCGGCAATGGCCAGATCATCCAGGAGCTGGAGAGCCTGTTCCGCGGCGCGGGCTGGAACGTCATCAAGGTGCTGTGGGGCTCCGAGTGGGACGCGATCTTCGCCCGCGACACCAACCACGCCCTGCTGCGCCGCTTCGCCGACACCGTGGACGGCAAATACCAGACGCTCGGCGCCAAGGACGGCGCCTACAACCTCGCCCACTTCTTCGGCGAGGACGAGGAGGTCCGCGAGTTGGTCGCCCACATGTCGGATGCCGACGTGGACCGGCTGAAGCGCGGCGGCCACGATTTCCGCAAGCTCTACGCTGCCTTCGCCGCCGCCAAGGCCACTAAGGGCCGGCCGACCGTGATCCTGGCCAAGACCAAGAAGGGCTACGGCATGGGCGGCGCGGGCGAGTCGCGCATGACCGCCCACCAGGCGAAAAAACTCGACGTGGATGCGCTCCGCGCCTTCCGTGACCGCTTCGCCCTGCCGCTCTCCGACGCGCAGGTGGAGGGGCTGGCCTTCTACAAGCCGGCCGAGGACGGCGCCGAGATGCGCTACCTGCGCGAGCGCCGCGAGACGCTGGGCGGCGTGCTGCCGGCCCGCCGCCGCACCGCGCCGACCGTGACGGTGCCGCCGCTCTCGACCTATGCGGGCTTCGCCCTGGAGGCGGCCGGCAAGGAGATGTCGACCACCACCGCGGTGGTCCGGCTGTTCGGCAACCTGCTCAAGCACAAGGATCTCGGGCCGCGGGTCGTCCCGATCGTCGCCGACGAGGCGCGCACCTTCGGCATGGCCAACCTGTTCCGGCAGGTGGGGATCTACGCCCCCGAGGGGCAGCTCTACGAGCCGGAGGATGCCGGCTCGATGCTGTATTACCGCGAGGCCCGGGACGGGCAGCTGCTGGAGGAAGGCATCACCGAGGCCGGGGCGATCTCGTCCTGGACCGCGGCGGCCACGTCCTACAGCGTCCACGGCCTGTCGATGCTGCCGTTCTACATCTACTACTCGATGTTCGGCTTCCAGCGGGTCGGCGACCTGATCTGGGCGGCGGCCGACCAGCGGGCCCGCGGCTTTTTGATCGGCGCCACGGCCGGGCGGACCACGCTCGGCGGCGAGGGCCTGCAGCACCAGGACGGCTCGAGCCACCTCGCCGCCGCCGGGATCCCGAACTGCCGGGCCTACGATCCGGCCTTCGCCTACGAGATGGCGGTGATCGTCGATCGCGGCGCGCGGGCGATGATGGAAGAGGGCGAGGACGCCTTCTACTACCTCACCGCCATGAACGAGAATTACGCCCAGCCCTCCATGCCGGAGGGGTCTGAGGCCGGCATCCTCAAGGGGATGTACCGCCTGTCGGGGCCGGATGCGGCTCCCGCGGCGGTGCGGCTGCTGGGCTCTGGCGCGATCCTGCCCGAGGTGATCGCGGCGGCCGGCCTGCTGGCGCAGGATTGGGGGATCGCCGCCGAGCTGTTCAGCGTCACCAGCTTCAGCGAGCTGGCCCGCGACGCCCGCGAGGCCGAGCGCCAAGCGATGCTCCACCCGGAGGCCGAGGCGCCGGTGAGCCACGTCGCCGCCCTGCTGCCGGGCACGGCGCCGGTCGTGGCGGCCACCGACTACGTCCGGGCCTATCCGCAGCTGATCGCCTCCTATGTCGGGGCGCGGTTCGTGACGCTGGGCACCGACGGGTTCGGCCGCAGCGACACCCGCAACGCGCTCCGCCGCTTCTTCGAGGTGGACCGCCAGCACGTGGTGGTCGCCGCCCTGCACGCGCTCGCCGAGGCCGGCACGGTGCCCCGCGCCACGGTCGCCGAGGCGATCCGGCGCTACGGGATCGACGCGGACACGCCGGCGCCCTGGACGATCTGAGACATCCAGCCCGCACCCTCATCCTGAGGTGGCGCAGCGAAGCGGAGCCCTCGGGGGAGCCCTCCAGCCGGGCGCGCGATCCCTGGAGCCCTCCTTCGAGGCTGCTGCGCAGCACCTCAGGATGAGGGTGTGGGTGGGGGATCCCCCGGAAATCCCAAACGCTTCGCGAGGCCCGACCACGGACCTCGCCCCGAAAAAAAACCCGTCCGCCCGAGACAAGCCACGGAAACCCGCCCGCATGAGCGCCGCGCTGCAGATCGCCCTCCCGGATATCGGCGACTACCGGGACGTGCCGGTGATCGAACTCCTGGTGAAGCCGGGTGACCGCCTCGCCGTCGACGACCTGATCCTCAGCATCGAATCCGACAAGGCGACCATGGAAGTCCCCTCCCCGGTGGCCGGCACCGTGCGGGAATTGCTGGTCGCGGTGGGCTCGAAGGTCTCGGAGGGCACGCCGATTCTTTTGGTCGAGCCTGCGGAGGGCGGCGAGGCAGCCGCCGCGCCTCTCCCTCCCCCCTCTGCGGGGGAGGGTACCCTGCGAAGCGGGGGGGGAGAGGGGCAGCGCGACGGTGCGGTTCTCACACCTGTCGCCACTCTTCCGGATACGGCGCTCCCCTCTCCCGACCCCCTTCGGGGGCCACCCTCCCCCGCAGAGGGGGGAGGGAGCGCGCGTGGCAATTCCGGAGCGGGCCTTCCCCCGGCCCAGCCGTCGAATGACGATCAGCGTCCCGTCACGTCGGGCGACGTCCATGCCAGCCCGTCAGTGCGCCAGCTCGCCCGCGAGCTCGGGATCACCCTCGACCGGGTGCCCGCCACCGGCCCCAAGGGGCGGATCCTGCGGGAGGACCTGCACGCCTTCGTCAAGGCCGCGCTCCAGACCCCGGCCCAGGCGCCCGCCGCGTCGTCCGGCATCGGCGCCGGCCTGCCGCCCTGGCCGCAGGTGGACTACGAAAAATTCGGCCCGGTGCGGCGGGAGCCGCTGTCGCGGATCCAGACCATCTCCGGGGCCAATCTCAGCCGCAACTGGCTGACGATCCCGCACGTGACCAATTTCGACCGGGCCGACGTCACCGAGATCGAGGCGTTCCGGGTCGGGCTCAACACGGAGACGCGCACGCCGCCGGCGCGGGTCACCATGGTGGCCTTCCTGATCAAGGCCGCCGCCCTGGCCCTGAAGGCCTATCCGCGCTTCAACACCTCCCTGGAGGGCGCCGACCTCGTCCTGAAGGACTACGTCCATATCGGTTTCGCCGTGGACACCCCGAAGGGCCTGATGGTGCCGGTGGTGCGCGATTGCGACCGCAAGGGCCTGATCGAGATCGCCACCGAGATGGCTTCGCTCGCCGACAAGGCGCGGGCGGGCAGCCTCTCGGGCGCGGACATGCAGGGCGGGTGCTTCTCGGTGTCCTCGCTCGGCGGCATCGGCGGCGACGGCTTCACCCCGATCATCAACGCCCCCGAGGTCGCGATCCTGGGGGCGGCGCGCTCGCGGACGGAGGCGGTCTGGGACGGCCAGGCGTTCCGGCCGCGGCTGATCCTGCCGCTCAGCCTCTCCTGGGACCACCGGGTCGTGGACGGCGTCGCCGCCGCCCGCTTCCTCGGCCACATCGCTTCGGTCCTGTCGGACCTGCGCCGGGCGCTGCTGTGACAGCGATGGCGGATGCGCGACGCGCCTTCCTGTGCGGGCTCGCGCATCGCCACATCGTCGGACCTAGCGTGGGTCCCCTCCCCGCACGGGAGAGGGCGCGCGTCGCGCCTCCGGAGAGACGTGGGCGCACCGCCTCGTCCTCTGTCGGGGCGTGAAAGCCCTGACAACCTCGATGCCTGCCGCCCATCCCCCTCGACTGTGATCGCCGCCGCCATGCCCGAGACCCGCGAGATCCGCGTCCCTGATATCGGCGACTTTTCCGGCGTGCCGGTGATCGAGATCCCGGTGGCGCCGGGGGACGCCGTCGCCCGCGACCAGACCCTGCTCGTCGTCGAATCCGACAAGGCGACCCTCGACATCCCCTCGCCCGTCGCCGGCCGGCTGGTGGAGATGCTGGTCGGCCTCGGCGACACCGTCTCGGCCGGGACGCTGATCGCCCGGGTCGCCGTGGAGACGGAGACGGCGGCGCCCGTCGCGGCCCCCGCCGACGCGCCGACGGAGGAAGCCTGCGACGTGCTGGTGATCGGCGGCGGCCCCGGCGGCTACGCGGCGGCGTTCCGGGCCGCGGATCTCGGGCAGCGCGTGATCCTGATGGAGCGCGAGGCGACGCTGGGCGGCGTCTGCCTGAATGTCGGCTGCATCCCCTCGAAGGCGCTGCTGCACGTCGCCGCCGTGACGGAGGAGGCCGGACGGCTCGCCGCCCACGGGATCAGCTTCGGCGCGCCCACGATCGACCTCGACAAGCTGCGGGCGTTCAAGGCCGGCACCGTGCGGCGCCTGACCGACGGGCTCACCCAGATGGCCCGCCAGCGCAAGGTCGAGGTCGTGCGCGGCACCGCGCGCTTCACCGGCGCGAACGCGGTGTCGGTGGCAATGCAGGCGGGCGGCAGCCGCGCCGTCGGATTCCGAAGCGCCATCGTGGCGGCGGGCTCGTCGCCGGTCAGCCTGCCGATGCTGCCCGAGGATCCGCGGATCGTGAATTCCACGGGGGCGCTGGAGCTGCCCTTCGTGCCCCGGCGCCTGCTGGTGATCGGCGGCGGCATCATCGGCCTGGAGATGGCGACGGTCTACAGCGCGCTCGGCGCCCGGGTCGACGTGGTCGAGCGCCTGCCGAACCTCCTGGAGGGGGTGGACCGGGACCTCGTGGCGGTCTGGACCAAGCGCAACGGCCACCGGTTCGACCGGATCCGCACCGGTGCCGAGGTCGTCTCGGCAACCGCCACCCCGGAGGGCATCGCCGTGACGCTCGCCGGCGAGGCGGAGCCGCAGGTCTACGACCTCGTGCTCCAGGCGGCGGGGCGGCGCCCGAACGGCGACGCGCTGGGCCTCGACGCGGCCGGTGTCACGGTGGAGCGCGGCTTCGTGCCGGTGGACGCGCAGATGCGGACCAATGTGCCCCACATCCTGGCGGTGGGCGACCTCGTCGGGCAGCCGATGCTCGCCCACAAGGCGGTGCACCAGGGCCACGTCGCCGCCGAGGTGGCCGCCGGGCACAGAGCGGGGTTCGACGCGGCGGTGATTCCGTCGGTGGCCTATACCGATCCCGAGATCGCCTGGGCCGGCCTCACCGAGACCGCCGCCGAGGCCGCCGGCCGGGCGGTCGAGGTGGCGCGCTTCCCCTGGGCGGCCTCGGGCCGGGCCATCGCCAACGGCGCCGATTACGGCCTGACCAAGCTGCTGTTCGACGCGCAGACCAAGCGCATCGTCGGCGGCGCCATCGTCGGCCCGAGCGCGGGCGACATGCTCGGCGAGATCGTGCTCGCCATCGAGATGGGCGCGGACGCCGCCGATATCGGCCGCACGATCCACCCGCACCCGACGCTCGGCGAGACCATCGGGCTCGCCGCCGAGGCCGCGCTCGGCCTCTGCACCGACCTGCCGCCCATCCGGCGCTGAAGGGGATGCCGGTTCGGCGCGAGCGGGCGCGTCGGATCACGCGCCCATGTCGGGCCCGACACGGGTGACGCCCTCGACCCCGCGACGCGGTTTGGATAAACCGTCCGGCGTGAGGCCGGGGACGGCTCGGCTGCGCCGGCCCGTCTTCAGAAGAACAGGACGCCTCCACCCCGGGGGGATTCGGGCCGAGACGATGCGGTGTGCCGAATTAGCCGTTCCGGGACGTTCCGATGCCAAAGCTCACCTTCACGGCGCTTGATCCGCGGGCGGTCAAACGCTGCGTCGCCTTCCTGGTCCGGCGCGACTGGGCACTCCATCTCGGCCTCGCGGCAGCGCTGGCGGGGATCCCGATGAGGCCGTCGGCCGTCGCGGCCGAGGCGCCGGCCGCCGCCCAGCCGCAGGCCGCCCTGATCGCCTCCCTGCAGAGCCGCGTGCTGGCGGCCCACAGCGCGACCCTTGCCCTGGAAAGCTGGTGCGCCGACCACAAGCTCGCCGGCGACCCCCATCTCGTCGCCCGCCGCATGGACGTGGCCGACAAGCCGCTCAGCGCCGCGCAGCGGGCCCGCCTGGCGATCGGCCCGGACGAGCCGGTGCGCTACCGCCGGGTCCGCCTGGCCTGCGGCGACCGGGTCCTGTCGGAGGCCGACAATTGGTACGTCCCGGCGCGCCTGACGCCCGAGATGAACGCCACCCTGGACGGCACCCGCACCCCGTTCGGGCGGGTCGTGCGACCGCTGGAGCCGACCCGGCGGACGATCGAGGTCCGCCCGTTCCCGCAGGCCGCGGCGCCCGGCCCCGACGACAAGCTGTTCGAGATCGACGCGGTGCTCTCCACCGGGGCCGGCCAGCCGTTCTGCGAGGTCGCCGAAACCTATCTGGGCGGTGCGCTGCCGGAAGCTTCGCGGTAAGAGAGCGGCGAGGATTGGTCTTGAGAGGATTGCGGATGGGATCGACGCTGCGTCGGACGGTCTTGGCTGTGCTGGTGACGGTGCCGTTCGGCGGCCCAGCCTTCGCGGCCGACCCGGCCGGACTCTGGCTGACCGAGACCGGCAGCTCCCGGGTGAAGATCACCCCCTGCGGCGGCGGCTATTGCGGCACCATCGTCAGCGCCCCCGGCAAGGCGCTCGACGCCAAGAACCCGGACCCGGCCCTGCGCAACCGCAGCGTCGTGGGCGTGCAGATCCTCAACGCCCAGCAGGCGGACGGGTCGAGCTTCACCGGCTCGCTCTACAACCCGAACGACGGGAAGACCTATTCGGGCTCGCTGCGGCTGACCGGCCCGAACGCGCTCGAGGTCTCGGGCTGCGTGATGAGCGTGTTCTGCAAGCGCCAGACCTGGACCCGGGTGAACTGACCAAACGCGTGGCGGCGCGCCCCGCGGCGAGAACCTAGGCCAACCCCAAGCGCGCCTCGCTCCGCCCTCTGCGGGGGCGGGAAAGCGCGGATTGGCCTCCGCGAGACTTCTCGTGCGGCCGAGAACCATCCGGATCGCGTTCCGTGAATCCGCTGGCCCGCACGGGAGAAGGCACCCACGCTTCGACCGGATCGATGCAGATCCGCGCGCGAGGAGGGTCAGGGCGGGCAGCTTGGTACATCCCGCCGGGCAGATCCGAAGGGCCGCGTCGGTAACGCCGCGGCCCACCCGTGAACGCGTCAGGCCGCCGCGGTCAGCGCCTGCTCGATCGCATCGAGCGCCGCCTCGGCGCAGGCGCCGTTGGGGCCGCCGGCCTGGGCCATGTCGCGGCGGCCACCGCCGCCCTTGCCGCCGAGCGCGCCGGCCCCCGCGCGGACCAGCCCGACCGCGTCGTAGCGGCCGGTCAGGTCCTCGGTGACGCCGACCACCAGGCCGGCCTTGCCGTCGGCCGAGACACCGACGATCGCCACGATGCCGGAGCCGAGCCGCTTCTTCTCCTCGTCGATGATCGGCTTGAGGTCGCGCATGTCGAGCCCCTCGACCACCGAGCGCCGGAACGCCACGCCGCCGACCTCGCTCTGGCGGGCGTTCGAGCCCGATCCGGTCTCGCCGCCCATGGCGAGCTTGCGGCGGGTGTCGGCGAGCTCCCGCTCGAGCCGGCGCTTCTCCTCCATCAGGGCCGTGAGGCGGTCCGGCGCCTCCGAGACCGGGGCCTTCAGGATCCCGGCCAATGCTGCCAGGGTGTGGGCCTCCTCGGCTCGGTGGTGACGCGCCGCGTCGGCGGTGAGCGCCTCGATCCGGCGTACGCCGGCCCCGACCGCGCTCTCGCCGACGATGCTGATCGTTCCGATATCGCCGGTGCGCGCCGCATGGGTGCCGCCGCAGAGCTCGATGGAGAAGTTCTTCAGCCGGCCCCGATCGGTCTCAGCGCCGTCCGCATCGACCGGCAGGCCCATGGAGACGACCCGGACCTCGTCGCCGTATTTCTCGCCGAACAAAGCCCGGGCTCCGGACGCGATGGCGTCGTCCACGGCCATCAGCTTGGTCACCACCGGGCCGTTCTGGAGCAGCACCGCGTTGGCGATGTCCTCGACGCGAGCGAGCTCGTCCGCCTCGATCGGCTTGGGGTGGCTGATATCGAAGCGCAGCCGGTCGGGGCTGACCAGCGAGCCCTTCTGGGCGACGTGGTCGCCGAGCACCTGCCGCAGGGCCTCGTGCAGGAGGTGGGTGGCCGAGTGGTTGGCCCGGATCGCCTTGCGGCGGGCATGGTCGATCTTCAGCTCCACCGGCTGGTCGAGGCTGAGAATCCCCTCCTCCACGCTGACATGGTGGACGAACAGGTCGCCGAGCTTCTTCTCGGTGTCGGTGACGCGGGCGCGCAGGCCGGCGCTCAGGATCAGGCCGGTATCGCCGACCTGGCCGCCGGATTCCGCGTAGAACGGCGTCTGGTTGACCAGGACGAGGCCGGTCTGACCGGCCTCCAGGCTCGTCACCTCGGCGCCGTCGCGCAGCAGCGCGGTGACGATGCCCTCGGCGGCCTCGGTCTCGTAGCCCAGGAACTCGGTGGCGCCGACGCGCTCGCGGATGCCGAACCAGACCGTCTCGGTGGCGGCCTCGCCGGAGCCCTTCCAGGCCTCGCGCGCCGCCTGCTTCTGGCGCTGCATCGCGGCGGTGAACGCCTCCGTGTCGACCCCGATGCCCCGGGCCTTGAGGGCGTCCTGGGTGAGGTCGAGGGGGAAGCCGTAGGTGTCGTAGAGGGTGAAGGCGGTCTCGCCCGAGAGCTTGTCGCCCGACTTGAGGTCGCGGCTCTCCGAATCGAGGATCGACAGGCCCCGCTCCAGGGTACGGCGGAAGCGGGTCTCCTCCAGCTTCAGGGTCTCGCCGATCAGCGCCTCGGCGCGCATCAGCTCGGGATAGGCCTGGCCCATCTCGCGCACCAGGGTCGGGACGAGGCGGTACATGGTCGGCTCGCGGGCGCCGAGGATCTCGGCATGCCGCATGGCGCGGCGCATGATCCGGCGCAGCACGTAGCCGCGGCCCTCGTTGCCCGGCAGCACGCCGTCGGCGACCAGGAAGGACGAGGCGCGCAGGTGGTCGGCGATCACCCGGTAGGAGGCCATGGTGGCGGGCTCGGGCGCCCGCGAGACCGCATGCGCCACGGCATCGATCAGCGCCTTGAACAGGTCGGTGTCGTAGTTGGAATGGACGCCCTGGAGGATCGCCGCCATGCGCTCCAGGCCCATGCCGGTATCGATCGAGGGCCGCGGCAGCGGGTTGCGCACGCCGGGCTCCAGCTGCTCGTATTGCATGAACACGAGGTTCCAGAACTCGAGGAAGCGGTCGCCATCCTCGTCCGGGGAACCGGGCGGGCCGCCCTGGAGCGCCGGGCCCTGGTCGATGAAAATCTCCGAGCACGGGCCGCAGGGGCCGGTATCGCCCATCTGCCAGAAATTGTCGGAGGTCCCGATCCGGATGATCTTGTCGTCGGAGAAGCCGGCGATCTTTTTCCACAGGTTCGCGGCCTCGTCGTCGTCGGCATAGACGGTGACGAGCAGCCGGTCGGGCTTGAGGCCGAATTCCTTGGTGATCAGCGTCCAGGCCAGTTCGATCGCCCGGTCCTTGAAGTAGTCGCCAAACGAGAAGTTGCCGAGCATCTCGAAGAACGTGTGGTGGCGCGCGGTGTAGCCGACATTGTCGAGGTCGTTGTGCTTGCCGCCGGCGCGCACGCATTTCTGCGCTGTGGTCGCCCGATCGTAGGCGCGCTTCTCGACACCGGTGAAGACGTTCTTGAACTGCACCATGCCGGCGTTCGTGAACATCAGCGTGGGATCGTTCTTCGGAACGAGGCTCGAGGAGGGCACGGCCTCGTGTCCCGCACGCGCGAAGTAGTCGAGGAAGGTCGACCGGATCTCGTTGACGCCGCTCATCGGGGCAGAACTCTAAGCAGGGCTCAAGGGACTGGGCCGTCACCCGTTTCAGGCGGGGCCCGCATGCCGCCCTCTTAGAGCCGTTCCCGATCGCGTAGCAATCGCGAAGGGCGGCAAGGCCTTGCAAGGCCTTGGATGAGACGGGCTACGGATCCGCGGCGTACGCTCGCAGAAGGCGATCCAGCCCGGGGTGCCGACACGCCTGCCGCGAAATCTCCCCGGCCCGCCCCACGGTCGCCACAAGCACGGCCGTGTTGTCGCCACATCTGTCAAGCGATGGTGTGTCCGTGGCGCCATCAAGGGCGCGTGAGGAATCGGGTACACGATGCAGGGCCGCACGGTCGGATCGCCGAGGAACGTCACGGGTCAGCAGGGCCGGTTCGGGTCCGGCCGCGCCGATGCCATCACCGCACAGCCGATGGTCGGCCGCGCCCACGGGAGCGTCCCGGCGCTGGCCCGCTCGCTGCTCACCGTCTCGCTGATCGCCGGCGGCCTCAGCGCCGCCCTGATCGGGTCGGGGGTCGATCTCGGCAAGGTCGGGCTGAACCAGGCGGTCTCGTCGGCGCAGGCCGCCACCGAATTGCCGATGCCGCGCCCGCGGATCCATACCGTGGCGCTGAGCGAAGAGATCGAGCGTACGCCGCTGCGCGCCTCGGCGAGCTTCGCGGCCGTCCACGACCTCGACACCGCCGTCGGCTCGAACGGCGTCGACCGCGTCTCCTACGATTTCCTGCTCTCGGAGAGCGCCGGCGGCGACCCGAACGACATCCTCGAATTCGGCCCGATGAAGATCCGGCGCCACTTGGTGCAGACGATCGTGCGCGCCGCCCAGGCGGTCCAGACCGACCCGGTCCTGCTGATGGCAGTGGCCGACAAGGAATCGAGCTTCGTCACCGCGGTCCAGGCCAAGACCTCCTCGGCCACCGGCCTCTACCAGTTCATCGAGCGCACCTGGCTCGGCGTGGTGCGCGACTTCGGCCCGAAATACGGGCTTGAGAAGGAGGCTGCCCTGGTCTCCTCGGATGCCAACGACCGGCCGGTGATCACCGATGCCGCCGAGCGCACCCGGGTGCTCGAGCTGCGCCGCGACCCCTATCTCTCGGCCCTGATGGCCGGCGAGATGCTGAAGCGCGATGCCGGGCGCATCGCCCAGCGCATCGGCCGCGACCTCACCCTCGGCGAAGTCTACCTCGCGCACTTCCTGGGCGTGGACGATGCCGGCGAGTTCCTGGCCAACGTCGTGAACAAGCCGGCCGCCGCCGCGGCCGCGCTACTGCCCGGCCCGGCCCGGGCCAACCGCTCGATCTTCTTCGCGGCCGGGCGCTTCGTCGGCCGCGGCCGGCACCGCAAGCCGGCGAGCCTCTCGGTGGCCCAGGTCCACGAGAAGTTCGAGGCAATGATGAGCACCCGCGGCACCCGCTACCAGAACGTCCGGGCGGTGTCCGGCATCATGGCCTACGCGGATGCCGAGAGCGGCGTCGCCACGCAGTAACGCCTGAGCGAGCGGGCCGCCAATTCGCGGCTCCGCGCGCAACCCCCCGCGACCTGCCGACGTTCGTCCACAAGCGCCGCGTCCGCGTGGCCTGATACGGAGATTTCGGGGGACGTTCTTGAGAAAGCCTCTGTCGAGCGCAGGCACGCCGCTCACCGAAACGCTCTCGCCGAGCATCCCGCTCGACCAGATCGGCCAGACGCTCGCCTCGATCTACGACGATCTCGTCTCCGAAGGCGTGCCGGAGCATCTCGCCGCCCTGGTGCGCCGGGTCCGGCAGAGCGAGGCCGAGCCCGCCGCGCCGCACCCGGCCCAGCCCGCGGCGACCGAGGCCGTGGCGCAGCGCCTCGCCCTTGTGGTCGAGGACGATCCGCAGATCCGCGCGCTGGCCGAAACCCTGCTCGAGGAGACCGAGCTCGACGTGGTCGGCTGCGACAGCGCCGAGGCGGCGCTCGCCGTCCTGCAGGCGCGCGGCGGCGACGTGGCCCTGGTCTTCGCCGATGTGCGGCTCGCCGGCGAGATGGACGGGCTCCAGCTCGCCCGGGCGGTGGCGACCCTGTGGCCCCGGGCGCGGCTGGTGGTAACCTCCGGCCACGGGATCCGGCGTCCGGAGCTGCCGAGCGAGGCCGTGTTCATCGCCAAGCCCTGGCGGCCCTTCGACGTGCTGGTCGAGGCCGAGCGGGCGACGACCGATCCGGCGCCGCCCGTCACCTGATGCCGCAGCCGCGCCGTCGGGCCCGGCCCTTGCATTGAGGGTCGGGACATCGGCGCGAGCCCGGAGCCCCTGAGTTTGCCGATCCTGTCCGTCCGTCACCGCACGGTCTACCGGTACCGGCGTCCGGTCGCCTTCGGCGAGCACCGGATCATGTTCCGGCCCCGGGACAGCTACGACCAGCGGCTGATCGAGGCCTCGCTGGAGATCACGCCCGAGCCCGCCGCCTTGCGGTGGATGTTCGACGTGTTCGGCAATTGCGTCGCGGTGGCGACCTTCGGGGTCCGGGCCGAGACCCTCACCTTCGCGTGCGGCATCACCCTCGACCACACGCCCGAACACGCGCCGGTCTTCCCGCTGGCGCCGCACGCCACGCATTACCCGTTCGGCTACGGGGCCGAGGACATGCCCGACCTGTCCCGGTCGATCGAGCGGCAATGGCCCGACCCGCGCCACGAGGTCGATGCCTGGGCGCGCAGCTTCATCCCGAGCGAGGGTCGGATCCCGACCCAGGAGCTGCTCGCCGACATGACCCGCAGCGTGCGGGCGAACTTCACCTATCTGGCCCGTTCCGAGAAGGGCGTGCAGGAGCCGCTGACGACGCTGCGCAGCAAGCGCGGCTCGTGCCGCGACTTCGCGGTGCTGATGATGGAGGCGGTGCGGGCGCTCGGCATGGCCGCCCGGTTCGTCTCCGGATACCTATACAACCCGCGCAACGACCGGGCCCGCCATGTCGGCGGCGGCTCGACCCATGCCTGGCTGCAGGTCTACCTGCCGGGCGCCGGCTGGATCGAGTTCGACCCGACCAACGGGATCGTCGGCAATCGCGACCTGATCCGTGTGGCGGTGGCCCGCGATCCGGCCCAGGCGGTGCCCCTGCACGGCTCCTTCTTCGGCCTGGCCAGCGACGACCTCGGCATGCGGGTGGACGTCGATGTCGTCGAGCTGCCTGACGAGCGGGCAAAAACACGCGGAATTGAGGCTCATCCGCCAATAGTGGCGCGTTGAGACCTGAAAACCGGACTGAGCTGCGGGGCGACCCGCCGGGGCGAGAGGATACAGGTGGCCGCGATGAAGATCAGGACCGGATACGACATCGCCTTCAGCCTGACTCAGCCGACGCCGATGATCCTGATGCTGAGCGTCCACCCGTCGCGGATGGCCGACCTGCTGACCCCGCAGGTCATCAACTTCGACCCGTGGATCCCGGCGCACGCGTACCGGGACGTCTACGACAATGTCTGCCACCGCATCGTCGCGCCGCCGGGCCTGCTGACGATCTCGGCCGATTTCACGATCCAGGATTCCGGCCTGCTCGACGAATATGCCCCCGACGCCCGGCAGATTCCCGTGCAGGACCTGCCGGACGACGTGATGGTCTACCTGCTGGGGTCCCGCTACTGCGACACCGACAAGCTCTCGCAGACCGCCTGGTCCCTGTTCGGCGGCACGCCGGAGGGCTGGGCGCGGGTCCAGGCAATCGTCGCCTACACGCACGAGCGCATCCGGTTCGACTACCAGCGCGCCGACGCCACCCGCACCGCCCATGACGGCTTCATGCAGCGCGAGGGCGTCTGCCGGGACTTCGCGCATCTCGCGGTGGCGTTCTGCCGGTGCATGAACATCCCGGCGCGCTACGCCACCGGCTATCTCGGCGATATCGGCGTGCCGAAGGACCCGGCGCCGATGGATTTCTCGGCCTGGTTCGAGGTCTACCTGGAGGGCCCGGACGGCCCGCGCTGGTATACGTTCGACGCCCGGCACAACCGCCAGCGGATCGGCCGGATCGTCATGGCCCGCGGCCGTGACGCCACCGATTGCGCGATCTCGACGAATTTCGGCTACGCCCACCTGGCGCGCTTCGATGTCCATACCGACGAAGTCGCCTGACGGCGCGGTTTGGATCGCGCAGGATGGTTACCAGCATTCGCACCGGATCGATGCAACACCGGGGGTCCGGCGCTGGGCACGCGCAAACCCGCTTACGTATTCCAGCGCCAGCCAAAATCTTCTTCGCGGCGTGGAACTGCCAACCTATGCTCACGCTTGTAATAGCAAAGGTTATTGCACAGGCAGGCTCACCATGAAGACCTCGGCCACCGCGCTCGCGGCGCTCCTCGCCGCAACTGTTCTTGCCGCTGCGCCGGCGCTGGCAGCTCCCGCCTACGACCCGTTCGGCGAGAACGGCGCCGAGGAGTATTATTCGGATCCGGGCCAGTACGGCTATCAGGGCACCCCGGGCTACGGCCAGGGCGTGCAGGACGCGCCGCAGGCGCAGGTCCAGCCGATCCCGCGCGAGATCGTTGCGTTCAACGGTCCCTACGCGCCGGGCACGATTGTGGTCTCCACCGCCGAGCGCCGCCTGTACTTCGTGCTCGGCAACGGCGAGGCGATCCGCTACGGCGTCGGCGTCGGCCGTCCGGGCTTCAGCTGGAGCGGCAGCAACAAGATCACCGCCAAGCGCGAGTGGCCGTCCTGGACGCCCCCGAAGGCCATGATCGCCCGCCGCCCCGACCTGCCGCGGTACATGGCCGGCGGCATCGAGAACCCGCTGGGCGCCCGCGCCATGTATATCGGCAACACCGAGTACCGCATCCACGGCTCCAACGAGCCGGACACGATCGGCCAGGCGGTCTCCTCGGGCTGCATCCGCATGACCAACGACGACGTCACCGATCTGTACGAGCGGGTTAAGGTCGGCGCCAAGGTCGTCGTGCTGAACTGAGCCGACCGCACCTGGGACCTCAGTGGCTGTTTCCACTCTCAGGTTGAGCGTGGTGGAGCCAAGCGCATAATGTTTTTCGAGCAAGAAGCCGGCCGGTCATGAAGATGACCTGCCGGCTTCTTTGTTAGTGAGCACCGTAGAGGTCTGCGGGTACGCCCAAGCAATCACCCCGTCATTCCGGGGCGCCGGAGGCGAGCCCGGAATGACGGGGTGGCGGTTCGGGCGGACGCTCGCATCATGACAAGGCAGCGGACCGGCGACGCCATTAGAAATCGAAACGGCATCTGTGGCATCCGACCTCTGCCCGCCGCGATCTCCCGACTTCGGTCGTCGAGGGCGGTGAACGGAGCGGGGATCAACGGAGCTAGTCGGCGTCCAGGATCGGTCGCCGCACGGGAACGTCGAAATAGGTCCGGTCGAGGTCGATCTCGAAATCGCACGCGTCGAACCTCAGGACATCGTCTGGCGCAGTCAAAACATCGAGGCGCCACCCCTCGTCGGTCCGCTCGTAGTGTTCGACGCGCATCTGGTCCTGGTAGATCAGAGCGATGTGGCGCAGCGTCGGCAGGGACTTGTAGAACTTGAGCTTGCCGCCCCTGTCATAGTCCATCGTCGAGGGCGACAGCACTTCGACCACGACGAGCGGATCGGTGAGGTAAGTCTGGTTCTGCCGCGGACCGCAGCGGACGACGATATCGGGTTTTGTCTTGTCCTTGCCCCGGCTGTCGCTTGAACGCTGGACGCGCATGCCGCCCTGATAGCTCCGGCATCCGGCGGCATCCATTGCGAGTTTAAGCGGCGCGCCGACGTTTCCGGCGATCTGCTCATGGTTCTCGGTCGGATTGCTCATCATCACGAGCTCACCGTCCACGAGTTCCCATTCGCGGTCGTCGTGCTGCGCCTCCACGAACCGGTCGTAGTCGGCAATCGTCAGAGGATGAGGCTGGTGGGCAGCGTCGGCCATGAAGCCCTCCGTCTCCACGGGACTACATCATCGGCGTGAAAGCCCATAGAGCCTCGGCGTCGGACTGTGCCTACCGCGGCCCGCCGCCTCGCCGCATCGCGACCTCCTGGCCCTGGCTGTCGAGCGCGCCGGACGGGGCGAGGTTCTCGTTCGGCACCGGGTTCATTCCGGCATTGGCGGTGCGCGAGGCCGGGCGCCCGGCGGTGCGGTCGCCGGCCGCCTGCTTCAGGGCCAGGGCCCGGCGCGACGTCGCGACCAAGCTTCCGCGGGCCTGCGCGTTCCGGCGCCGCTCGCTCTCCTTGCTGGCGCGCTTCACCGCGGCCGCGAGCAGCGCCGCCTTCTGGCGGGTACCGGTATTGCCGGTGGCCGGGCGTGCGCCGGAGGGCGCCGCCTTGCCGCGCAGCTCCCGGCGCTGACGTCGGGAGACATCCCGGGCGCGGTCCCGGCGCTCGCGCAGCCGGGTAATCAGCTCGGCCAGGCCGGTATCGTCGGCCTCGCGCAAGCTCGGGTGATGGGAGCGGGCGACGAGGTCGGCCTCGTCGGCGCTGAGCAGGCGGGCTTCCTGGCGGCTCGATACGGACATGGGCACTCCGGGCTGGGGGTGGAAACGGGAAACGGTCAATCGGCGGCGAGTTCCGGGACCCGGCGCAGCGCCGTCTCGCGCAGGGAGCGGTCGGCGTAGGTGCCCTGCACCGCGGCGCGGCCGCCATGCTCGAACAGGTCGAGCATCAGGGCGCTGTGGATGAAGCCGAGATGGCTGAAGGCCTGCGGGAAATTGCCCAGGAAGGTGCCGTCCTCGGCCGCCTCCTCGGCGTAGAGCCCGACATCGTTCTGCAGGGCCCGCAGGGCGTTGAAGCGGGTCCGTGCCTCCTCCTCGCGGCCGAGCCAGAGCAGGGCATCGACCAGCCAGAAGGCGCAGAGCAGGAACGTGCCCTCGTGGCCGGGCAGGCCGTCATCGTTCCGGTAGCGGTAGACGAGGTGGCCGCGGCCGAGGCGCTCGATCACGACATCCACGGTGCGGGCGAAGGCGGCCTCGTCCACGGGGAAGCCGACCATCGGGACCATCAGCAGGGCGGCATCGACATCGTCGCCGCCGAGATATTGCGGGTAGTAGCCGTCCCGGTGGATGCCCTCGCGGTTCACGCAGGCAACGATCCGGTCGCGCTCCCGGCACCAGTTCTCCCGCGGGCCGAACAGGCGGATCGCCCGGTCGAGGGCGACCCAGTTCATGATCGCGGCGTGCAGGTAGCGCTGCTCGGGCTTGCGCGGCTCCCACAGGCCGGCATCCGGCTTGTGCCAATGCGCGGCCGAGATGTCGGCGAGCCGGGCGCCATGGCCCTGCATCGCCTCCGGCAGCGTGCCGCCGAGCCGCGTGTAGAGGTAGAGCAGGTCGAGCACCTGGCCGTAGGCGTCGGCCTGGTGCTGCTCGGCGGCCTCGTTGCCGGCCCGCACCGGCGCGCTGCCGCGCCAGCCCTCGAAATGCGCGATGGTGGTCTCGCTGAGGTCGCCCTCCCCCGCGACGCTGTAGAGCGGCCGCAGCCGGCCCTCGGCCCGCTCGCACAGGTCGGTGACGAAGCCGAAGAACGCCTCGGCCTCGCGCAGCATCCCGAACTTCTTCAGGACGTAGAAGGACAGGCAGGCGTCGCGGATCCAGCAGAACCGGTAATCCCAGTTGCGGATGCCGCCGATCTCCTCCGGCAGCGAGGTCGTGGCGGCCGCGACGATCGCCCCGGTCGGCGCGTAGGTCAGCGCCTTCAGGACCAGGGCCGAGCGGATCAGCTCGTCGGCGAGCGGCCCGGTATAGGCCGCATCCTGCGTCCACAGCACCCAGGCCTTGCGGGTCCGCTCCATCAGGGTGCGGGTATCCGGCGGCGCATTCGGCAGCGTGTCGGTGTAGAGGCTGAAGCTGCGCTCCTGGCCGGCCGCCAGGGTAAAGCGGACGGTGGCGCCATCCCCGTCCGGGGCCAGGGCGACGTCGGCGAGGAGGCTCGGGCATCCCGGCGTCACGACCCGGCCACCGTCGATCGCCGGCCGGGCGAAGCGCTCGGCGAAGCCCGCGAGCGGCCGGTACGCGACCACCATCGGGACCTGGCCGGACATGCCGCTGACCCGCCGCACCAGGCGCGGCCGGTCCGGCCCGCCCTCCGGCCCGACCATGAAATCGTGCAGGGTGACGAAGCCGTCCTGGGTGGTGAAGGTGGTCTCCAGGATGTTGCTGCGGCTCAGATATTGCCGCGTCGTCTCGTACCGGCCCGCCGGGCGGATGGTGAAATGGCCGCCGCGCCGCCGGTCGAGCAACCGCGAGAAGGTCGGCTCGGCATCGAAGCGCTCGAGGCAGGCCCAGTCGATCGACCCGTCCCGGGCCACCAGGGCGCAGCCCTCGCAATTGCCGATGAGGGCATAGGCTTCGATCGGCTGGTAGGGGCGCTCGCCCGGATCTGACATCGATTCTCCTGTGTTCAGGCGCCGAGCCGGAAGGCCGGCTCCAGAAGGCCGCGGGCGCCGACATCGACTAGGAAGGTCCGCCCGTGCTCGGGATCGGCGGCGCGCGCGGCCGCATCCATGCCCTCGTAGGCGGAGGTGACCAGCAGCCGGTCGAGATCGCGGCCCGCGAAGGTCGGGCAGGTCGGCTGCCGCACCGGGACCGGTACGGTGCGGACCCGCTCGCCGTCGGGATTGTAGGCGTCGAGGCAGGCAGCGCCGAACCGGGCGGTCCAGATCAGGCCCTCGGCGTCCACCGCGGCGCCGTCGATGCCGCCCTCGCCGCCGCGATGGTCGAAATGGGTCGCGGGCGGGCCGCTCGGCAGTCCGGTCCTCGGATCGAGGGGGACGCGGCGCAGCACGCCCTCGTCGGTGTCGACGAAGTAGCCGGTGGCGCCGTCCGGGGAGAAGCTGATCCCGTTCGGGACGGTCAGGCCACCGAACAGGCGCCGCACCCGGGTGCCGGCGACGTGATAGATCGAGCCGCGCCCCTTGGCGGCGTCCCGGTCCATGGTGCCGATCCAGAGGGCGCCGCTCGGATGGACGCGGCCGTCATTGGAGCGATTGCCCTTCAGCTCCTCCTCGAGCGGGCACAGCACCCGGATGTCGCCATCGCGGATCGCCCGGACATAGAGGCCGTCCTCGGCCGCGAGCAGCTGGTGGAAGCCGTCGATCGCGGCCACGTCGCTGACCTGGAACGGCAGGACGTGGACCAGCGCCTTGCGGGATCCGGCGACCGGCTTCTCGAACAGGCGGGCCTCCAGGATATCGACCCACCACGCCGTGTCCGTGCGCGGATCGTAGCTCGGTCCCTCACCGAGATGGCAGCGGACCTGGCTCAGAACACAGGCGTCGTACGAACAATCCAAATGACCAATCCCGTTGGTGCCGATCAGACGTCAGGGTGGCTCTGCGGCCGGTTCAGCAGGCGTCGCAGATGCTACCGAGGACGGGATCGAGATCCTTCTGCCGCTTCGTCCGCTCGTGCGGGTCGTGCAGCGGCGCGGCCGCGCGTCCCGGCGGGACCGTCTGGCCCACCGAGGACCGATAGGGCGCGTTCACCGTCGTCTCGGGCCCGCCGCCCGTGCCCGTATAGGGGCCGGCCTGCGCCGCATTCAGGCACGCCGGCGACGCGATCAGGCCGAGGATCAGTCCGGCTCGCTTCAGGGTCGTGCATGTCATGGCGTGGCGTCTCCTCATGGCATGGGGTGTGATGTCCGGTTATCGCGCGGCGCGGTGCCCCCGCTCCTGCAGGCTTCGACGTGCCCCCCTCCCGCTCGGGAGAGGGGGCCGGCGCTCCAAACGGCCGAGGATATGCGCCCGCAACCGATCGGAACGCCGGCGCCGCCTGGGCAGCCGAGCGTTCGAGGGGGCGATCAGCAGCGGTAGCCGCCGGCCGTCTGGCCGTACTGCTTCACGGGGCGGGTCTGCTGGTTGGCGTTGCCCTCGGCCGCCGAGCTCATCGGGCAGCCCTCGTAATTCGGGTTGTCGTGGACGCCGAACCCGAGGGAATGGGTCGCCTCGACATCGTAGGGCGCGAAGCCGGTCCAGCGGGCACCGTTGGCGGCCATGGCAGACGAGATCGGGGCAACGCCAAGGACAAGCGCGGCGACGACAGCGGCGATACGGGTCTTCATGGTTATACTCACGCTCTTACAAGTACGGTCCGATCGTTCGGACCCGTTTCCTCTTGCTTGAGACGAAGATGGGAAGTCTTGTCCCGCCGTGACGTGCCGACACGCACGCACCGGAGCGGATTAAAAGCCGGACGCGGCCGCAGGCAGCCGCCACCCCGCGCCCCGTCTTCGGGCGCAGGCTGCGTGTCGCGGGATCGATGGAGAGAGACGGCGCGGTCCTACAGGACCTTCGCGCGCACCGTGGTGACGACGATCTCGGCCAGGATGACCACCCCGAAGATCGCGGCCAGCACCACCGCCACCTGGTCCCAGTAAAGCAGGTTCAGGGCGGTATCGAGCGCGACGCCGATGCCGCCGGCCCCGACGAGACCCAGCACGGCGGATTCGCGGATGTTGATGTCCCAGCGGAACAGCGCGATCGACCAGAAGGCCGGCTTCACCTGCGGCCAGTAGCCGAGCAGCAGCGTCGCGCGCCGTCCGGCCCCGGCGGCCTGCAGCGCCTCGATCGAGCCGCGGTTCGATTCCTCGAGCGCCTCGGCCAGGAGCTTGCCCGTGAAGCCGACCGAACGGAGCGCGATCGCCAGGGTGCCGGCGAGCGGCCCCGGGCCGAACACCGCCACGAACAGCAGCGCCCAGACCAGGGAATTCACCGACCGGGAGGTCACGAACACGAACTTGGCGAACAGGTTCAAGGGTAGGCTGGGGGTGATGTTGCGGGCGGCGAGAAGCCCAATCGGCACCGCGATCGCGATGGCGATCAGCGTGCCGAGCGTGGCGATGTGCAGGGTCTCGACCAGGGCGCGCAGGGTCGGCCCGATATAGCCGGCATCCATCGGCCACATCCGGCCGAACAGGTCGGCCATCTGGTCGGGGGCGTCGTAGAGGAATTCCGGGATCACCTCGATCGTGCGCAGGCTCGCCACGAAGGCGGCCACGGCGAACAGCGTGAAGGCGAGGCGCGCCAGCCGCTTCCAGGGCGAGAAGCGCTGCCAGCGGCGCGGCGTGGCGAGGGCGGCTCCGGCGCTCACTGGAACACCTTCCGGGCCCAGCCCGAGACGATCTCGGCCACCATGATCAGCGCGACGATGACGATCAGGATCGCCAGCACCACGTCGTAGTCGAAGCGCTGGTAGGCGGTGAACAGGGTCGCCCCGATGCCGCCGCCGCCCACGATCCCGACCATGGTCGAGTTCCGCAGGTTGGAATCGAGCTGGTAGGTGGCAAACCCGATGAAGCGCGGCAGTACCTGCGGCTGCACGCCCATGATCAGCGTCGACAGGAAGCCGGCGCCGGTCGCCCGCACCGCCTCGACCTGTTTCAGCGAGATCTCCTCGATCGCCTCGGCGAACAGCTTGGCGATGAAGCCCACCGAGGCGACGATCAGAGCCATGACGCCGGCCAGCGCCCCGAAGCCGATCGCCTTCACGAACAGGATCGCCACGATGATCGGGTGGAAGGACCGGCACAGGGCGATCAGCGCCCGGGTCGGCCAGGTCACCCAGGCGGGCATCAGGTTGCGGGCGGCCAGGAAGCCGACCGGCAGGGCGATCACGATCCCGATCACCGTGGCGATCACGGCGATCTGCACGCTCTCGACGATGCCGGACTGGATCAGCTCCCACCGGGAGAAGTTCGGCGGGAACATCCGGGCCAGGAACTGGCGGCCGTGGCTGAGCCCGGTGGCGAAGCGCTCGGGCGCGAAGCCGAGCTGGCTCGCGGCGTAGACCGCGTAGAGCGCGAGCAGCAGCCAGCCGGCCCGGGCGGTCCAGTTGGGGCGGAAGGCGATGCGGGCGGCCGCGCTCCGGTCGGCCGGCTGGGGGACGGCGCTCATTCGAGCCAGTTCTCGCCGCCATAGATGCCGCGCAGGTCGCGCTCGCTCAGGCGATCCGGTGGGCCGTCATAGACCACATGCCCGCCCGACATGCCGACGATCCGCGTGGCGAAGCGCTGGGCCAGCGCCACGTTGTGGATGTTGACCACCACCGGCACCCCGCGCTCGGCCGCGAGCCGCGACAGGATCTCCATGATCTCCACCGAGCTCTTGGGGTCGAGGGACGAGGTCGGCTCGTCGGCCAGCACGATCTCGGGCTCCTGCATGATCGCCCGGGCGATGCCGACCCGCTGGCGCTGGCCGCCCGACAGGGCATCGGCCCGGCGCGTGGCGAAGCCCGACAGGCCGACCGCGTCGAGCAGGTCGAAGGCGCGCTGGATGTCGGCCTCGGGGAACCGGCGCAGCCAGGCCCGCCAGACCGGCACGTAGCCGAGGCGCCCGCAGAGCAGGTTCTCCATCACGGAAAGCCGCTCGACCAGGTTGTATTCCTGGAACACCATCCCGATCCGCCGCCGCGCCCGGCGCAGAGGCCGGCCAGAGAGCTTGGCGAGGTCCTCGCCGCGGAACAGGATCTCGCCGGCGGTGGGCTGGACCAGCCGGTTGATGCACCGGATCAGCGTGCTCTTGCCGGTGCCGGACGGCCCGATGATCGCGGTGAGGCCCGTGCCCGGCACCACGAGGTCGATGCCCCGCAGGACCGGCTGGCCGGCGCGGTATTCCTTGACGAGGCCGCGGATCACCAGGGCGCGCGGATCCTCCGCCCGTGCCTCGGTGCCGGGCGCGCGCAGCGCGGCGGACGCGGTCACGGCTCGCGTCACGGCTTGGCTTGGCCTTCGGCCTTCTTGCGGGCGGCCTCGGCCTCCCGGGCCGCCTCACGCTCGTAGGCGGCCTTGTTGTAGGGCGTGCCCGAATCCTCCGCGACCTTGCGCACGATCGCCCAGTCCTTGAGGTAGGTGATCGGCGCGAACCGGTCGTCGCCCTCGAAATCCTTCACCATGTCGGGCGGGAAGCGGAAGTCGTAGAAGCACTGCTTCAGCTTCTCGGCGAGCTCCGGCTTGAGATCGTGCGCGTAGGCGAAGCCCGAGCTCGGGAATTTCTCGCTCGTGTAGATGATCCGGTAGTCGTCGCCCTTGATCGTGCCGCGGGCGACCATGCGGTTGAACACGTCGGAGGCCACCGGGGCGGCGTCGTAATCGCCGGTGCCGACGCCGAGCGCCGACTTGTCGTGGCCGCCCGAGTAGACGACCTTGTAATCCTCGCCGGGCTTCAGGCCCTGCTCGGGAAACAGCGCCTTCGGGGCCAGGTTTCCGGAATTCGACGACGGCGCGGTGTGGGCGACGCGCTTGCCCTTGAGGTCGGCCAGGGTCTTGTACGGGCTGCTCGCCTTCACGACGACGATCAGGTTGTAGCCCTCGGGCCCCTTCTCGGTGCCCTTGGCGGCGAACGGCACCGCCCCGGCCATGTTCACGGCAAAGCCCAGCGGCCCGGTGGAGAAGCCCGCCACCGTGAGCCGACCCGAACGCATCGCCTCGATCTCGGCGGAGTTCGACTGGACCGGATAGTAGACGACGCGCTTGCCGGTGCATTGCGCCAGATGCGCGGTGAACGGCTTGAACGCGTTCTCGTAGACGGCGGGATCCTCGACCGGCGTGTAGGCGAACACGATGATGCTCGGGTCGCGGGTCTTGGCCGGGATGTCGGCGACGAGGTCCTGGTTCGCGTCGCAATAGGCGTCGTCGAGCTGGCCGCGATTGGCGCATTCGGCGGCCCGCGCAGGCGACAGGAGGCCGAATCCGCAGAGCAGCGCCAAGGCCGCGCCGTACCGAGCGAGTGTCACGCGTCTCTCTCCCTGCGGTGCGGTGCCGTGCGGCCCGCGCCGTCCCGTCGTCACCCGATTGCGGCGACGCTTCCCTTGCCCAACTTGTAGGTGGCGGGCTTCGGATTACGCAAGGTGGGATATGCGTGGGGACTATAAGGAAGCCGGCTTATGATTCTGCCGGCGACGAAGTTCTGGGGCGGCCGGAGGGCTGCTTACCCGATCCCGCGATGATGTCGGCACGTCGGGGTATTCAGGCCGCGACGCGCCGCTCCCGCGAGGGAGAGGGGCGCGTCTGAGGAATACGTGCGGCGCCACAGTCACCAAGCGATACACCCGCCGCCGCCGAATCCCCGCGCCCGTCAGGGCACCACGCGGCCGACGGCCGTCTGGGGCGGGCTGAACGAGGCGATCGGGAGATCGCAGAAGCAGCGCACGCCGAGCGGGCGCGGGCCCGGCAGCGGGCAAGCGAACGGCTTCGGCCCGGTCAGGCCCTGCTGCACGGCATCGCAATTGTAGCCGACGGGCTGGCGCTCGCGGCGGCGCGGCACCGGGCGGTAGCCGCCCTCGTCCGGGTCGTCGTAGCCCGGGGGCGGACCGCCGTAGCCGCCGCCATATTGCGCGAGCGCCGCCGAGCCCGGAAGGGCGACGGCCAGCGCCACGGCGGCGAGGGTCAGCCGGAACGGGGCCTTCAGCCCGGATCGGCCGTTGAGGTGGAGGCGCATTCCTGTTCCTTTCGCGCGACGCAGGTTCATCACCCGGCGCGGGCGGCTTCGACGGCAATACCGGCGAAAACGAGACGGCCCGCCCCCGGAAACCGGAAGCGGGCCGCTGGTGCGGTCGGCTGTGCCGAGGCGTCAGTGCGTCGAGCGCTCGGCGGCGTCCTGGGCGTTCTGAGCCGTCTGCTTGGCGGCGTCCTGGCCCTGCTCCATGGCCTTGCGGGCCTCCTCGGCGCTCTGCTGCATGGCCGTCTTCGCGCGCTCGGCGCCCTGCTGCATCGCGCTCTGGGCGATGCCGCTGAACTCCTTGGCCTGGGCCTGGATGGCGGCGAACTGGCTGCGCACGAACTCGGCCTGGTGCTGCATGGCCTCCTGCATGTCGCGCGAGCGGACGAGCTTCTGCGCGAGGTCGAACGCGGCGTTCACGTTCTGCTCGGCATACTCGAATCCGCGGGAGGAGACGTCCTGCGCGTTGGTGCGGGCGACCTCGGCCGAACCCTGGACGGTGTCAGCGGTGCGGCGGGCGGCGCCGATGAAGCTGTCGAACGCCTTCCGGGCCTGCTCGACGCTCTTCTCGGCGAAGTCACGCATCTCGGTCGGAACTTCGTAGTTCGGGGGGGTGCTCATCGTCGTCTCCTCTCATATTCGGCTGTTGATGGCGCCTTGTGCACTGCACAATATCTGATTCGCCGCCATATGCCACCCGCGCCGCCTTCATTAAGGTTGACATGACGTAAACGTGTGACGGTGGGCGCAAGAGTCCAGCGTCGCAACGCAGGTGGCTTTACAATAGGGGTACGGTTGCGCGTGTTTCTCGGGCAAAGCGGGCCGGAGGACGAGGGATCGGGCGTGGGTTCGAGGTCGCGGGCTGTGCAGACGACACTGACATCGACCGCCGGAGCAGATGAGGCCGCGCTGACCGCCGCGTTCGCGGCCTGGGCACGTCTGCCCAGCCTCGCGGCCGCGCTGGCCGACCCGGAGGCGGTCTGTCTCGTGATCGACCCCGCGGACGGGCGGATCCTGCTCGCCTCCCCGGCGGGGCAGGCCCTGGGCGCGGCGCTGGCGCGCGCCGACAGGACGATGCTGGCCCGGCAGGTCGCCGGCTCGAATCCCCGGGACGGCGCCCCCCGTCTTGCCCGGCTCGCCCTCGACGGTCGCCGGATTACCCCGCCGACGCTCTGCCAGGTGGTCGGCGGGACGCGCGACGACGGCCGACCGGTCGTGCTGGTGATCCCGACGGCGCCGGTGCGCTTGCCGCGCCCTCGGCAGACCGCCCCGGCGGCGCCCGAGGCGGAAGCGCCGGCCCGCGACCCGGTGCCGGTGGCGGCGCCCGCCGCGACAGCCGCCCTGAACACCGGCGACCGCTTCCTGTGGCGCAGCGATGCCGCCGGCGCGCTGACGACCCTCACCGGATCCGAGGGGCTCGCCACCCTCGTCGGCCAGCGCTGGCAGGAGCTGGCCGAGACCGGCCGAATCACCGGCGCCGACGGGATGTTCGCGGCCCTGCGCGACCGCAGCACCTTCCGGGGCGAGCCGGCCTGCCTGGATCTCGGCGACGGCCCGTTCCAGGTGGAATTGTCCGGCGCCCCCCTGGGTCGCGGGGATGCGGCCTTCTCCGGATTCGGCGGGTTCGGGCTGGTGCGCAGCGTGCCGGCCGCGCGGGCAACGACCGCGATCGAGCCGGTGCAGACCGAGCCCCAGCCGATGCCCGAACCGGTCGCCTCGGCGCCGCCCGAGCCGCAGCCGGCACCCTCGACCGAAGTGCCTGCCCCCGTCTCGGCGGAGCCGGCCGTCGCCGTCCTCGAGCCGGAACCGGTCGGACCGTCTCTGCCGGCCGAGGCGCCTGTCACGGCAGCCCCGGCGCCTGCCGCCGCGACGCCGCCCGCAGCCATCGTCGAGCAGCCGTCGCTGTCGACCGACGAGCACGCCGCCTTCCGGGAGATCGCCCGGGCGCTCGGCGCCCGCTACGCCGGCGACGAGGCCTCCGCCGAGACACCGGTGCTGCGCGAGGGCGGCGCGGTCATGCCGTTCCCCGGCCCGAATCCCGGCGCCGCGGAGACCCGCGAGGCCCCGGCCGCCCGGGACGCCGAACTCCTCGCCGGGCTGCCCCTGCCGACGCTCGTGCATCGCGACGGCGCGATCCTGGCGGCGAATCGGGCGCTCCTCGACCTGGCCGGCTTTGCCGATGTCGCGGCCCTGACCAAGGCCGGGCTCGACCGGCTGTTCCGGGGCGTCCCCCAGCCGGACGCCCCCGATCCGGCCGCGCGTCGCACCGCGATCGAGACCGCCGACGGCAGCGCCCGCGCGGTCGAAATCCTGGGCGGCGCCTGCACCTGGGCGGGCCAGCCCGCGGCCTGCCTAGTCCTGCGCCCCCTCGACGAGGCGGATCCGGCCGGCGCGCTCGATGCCGAGCGCCTGGCCCGCGAAGCGCAGGCCGAACGCACGGCCGCGGCCGAAGCGGCCCTCGATGCCCTGGAGGCCGGGGTCCTGACCCTCGACGCCGCCGGGCGGATCGTGGCGCTGAACCGGGCGGCCGCCGAGCTGTTCGGCTGCGATCCCCGGGAGATCGTCGGCGCCAGCCTCGTCGCCCTGTTCGACCGGCAGAGCGTGCTCGCGGTGGCCGATGCCCTGCGCGGCGCGGCCAAGGCCCCCTGCCCGGTCTCGGTGGGCGGCCGGACGCTGACGATCGGCGTCTCGCCGGCCCGGGAGGACGGGCGGCGCGTCGCCGTGCTGAGCGCCGCGCAGGCCGAGATCGCGCCGGCCGCCGAGCCGCCGCATCCGGCCTCCGGTGCCGGCCTCGACGCGGCCCTGGCACGCCTGGACCGGGCCTTCCGCGGGCCGCTCACCGGGATGATCGAGCTCGCCGACGCGATGCTGCGGGAGCCGTTCGGCCCCCTGGGCGACGCGCGCTATCGCGGGTGCCTCACCCAGATCAAGACGTCGGGCGGGCTGATGCTGGAGCGCGTCAGCGAACTCCTCGACCTCGCCACCGTGGAGGCCGGCGCCCTGCGGCTCGACCCGCGCCCGATCGCCCTCAACGACGTGGTGGCGAGTTGCGTCGCCCGGCTTCAGGCCGAGGCCGCCCGCGGCCGGATCGTGGTGCGCACCAGCTTCTCCACCGATCTCGCCGACCTCGAGGCCGACGAGCGCTCGGTGAGCCGCGCCGCGAGCCTGGTCATCGAGCACGCGATCCGGCGCTCGGCGGCCGGCGGCCAGGTCATCGTCTCGACCGGCTCGACCGAGAGCGAGGGCGTCGCGCTGCGGGTGCGGGATACCGGCGCCGGGACGGCGCAGCCGGCGGCCGAGCCGTCGGACGAGGTCGAGGACGGCCTCGCCCTGCCCCGCGCCCTGGTGGAGGCCAATGGCGGGCGGCTCCAGCTGTCGGCGCGCCCGGAGGACGGCACCCTGGTGGAGATCATCATGCCGACGCGCCGCGCCGCGAACGGCTGAGCGCCCGGCCGGGATCGCACGGGCGGGCAGGACTTCGAAACACCAGCCCGCGGCTGACGTTCAGGCCGCCAAGCTCGGCTTGACAGAGCACCGGGCGGGCTTCAATTAAGCCTTACATTGCGCCCAATTGAATTCCGGATCTTCGGATCCGGCTCAGGCGGGCCGGCGACGATATCGTCCCCGCAAGATGTAGGCTACTTTACTTTGGAAGTCCTGGCTGCGCGGCCCACGCCGCGATACGATCGGGCACCAAACAGGGATGGAATGCCATGGAAGGCAAGGTCGTCGAAGTGCAGGCTGCGTGGCGTGAGGGTGCTCACGTCGACGACGCCCAGTATCGCGCACTGTACGAGGCGTCGGTCTCAAATCCCGACGCTTTCTGGGGTGAGCACGGCAAGCGCATCGACTGGATGACGCCGTTCACCAAGGTCAAGAACACGAGCTTCGAGCCCGGCCGGGTCTCGATCAAGTGGTTCGAGGACGGCAAGACCAACGTCGCCTACAATTGCATCGACCGGCACCTCGAGACCCGCGGCGACCAGACCGCGATCATCTGGGAAGGCGACAACCCGGACGAGTCCAAGCACATCACCTACCGGGAGCTGCACGCGCAGGTCTGCCGGATGGCCAACGTCCTGCGCAACCGCGGCGTCGGCAAGGGCGACCGCATCACCCTATACATGCCGATGATTCCCGAGGCCGCCTACGCGATGCTGGCCTGCGCGCGGCTCGGCGCGATCCACGCCATCGTGTTCGGCGGCTTCTCGCCGGATTCGCTGGCCTCGCGCATCCAGGGTTGCACCTCCAAGGTGGTGATCACCGCCGACGAGGGCCTGCGCGGCGGCCGCAAGGTGCCGCTGAAGGCCAATGTCGACGCGGCGATCAAGCGGATCGGAACCGATCTGGTCGAGCACGTGATCGTCGTGCGCCGCACCGGCGGCAGCGTCGAGATGGAGCCGGGCCGCGACGTCTATTACGACGAGGCCGCCGAGCAGGTGACCGACCATTGCCCGGCCGAGCCGGTGGAGGCGGAGCACCCGCTGTTCATCCTCTACACCTCGGGCTCGACCGGCCAGCCGAAGGGCGTGGTGCACACGACCGGCGGCTACCTGGTCTACGCCGCGATGACCCACCAATACGTCTTCGATTATCGCGAGGGCGACGTGTACTGGTGCACGGCCGATGTCGGCTGGGTCACGGGTCACAGCTACATCGTGTACGGGCCGCTCGCCAACGGCGCGATCACGCTGATGTTCGAGGGTATCCCGACCTACCCGTCGACCTCGCGGTTCTGGGAGGTGGTCGACAAGCACAAGGTCAACATCTTCTACACCGCGCCGACCGCGATCCGCTCGCTGATGGGCGGCGGCGAGGGACCAGTGAAGAAGACCTCGCGGGCCTCGCTGCGGGTGCTCGGCTCGGTGGGCGAGCCGATCAACCCGGAAGCCTGGGAGTGGTACTACAACGTCGTCGGCGACAAGCGCTGCCCGATCGTCGACACCTGGTGGCAGACCGAGACCGGCGGCATCCTGATCTCCCCGCTCCCGGGCGCCACAGCCCTGAAGCCCGGCTCGGCGACGCGGCCGTTCTTCGGCGTGAAGCCCGAGATGGTGGACGCCGAGGGCAAGGTCCTGCAGGGCCCGTGCGAGGGCAACCTCTGCATCGCCGATTCCTGGCCCGGCCAGATGCGCACGGTCTACGGTGACCACGAGCGGTTCGAGCAGACCTACTTCTCGACCTATCCGGGCAAGTACTTCACCGGCGACGGCGCCCGCCGGGACGCGGACGGCTATTACTGGATCACCGGCCGGGTCGACGACGTGATCAACGTCTCGGGCCACCGGATGGGCACCGCGGAGGTCGAATCCTCCCTCGTCGCGCACCCGAAGGTCGCCGAGGCCGCGGTCGTGGGCTACCCGCACGCGGTCAAGGGCCAGGGCATCTACGCCTACGTCACCCTCAACGACGGCGAGGAAGGCGACGACGCCCTGCGCAAGGAGCTGGTGGTCTGGGTCCGCAAGGATATCGGCCCGATCGCCTCGCCGGACCTGATCCAGTTCGCCCCAGGCCTGCCGAAGACGCGCTCCGGCAAGATCATGCGCCGGATCCTGCGCAAGATCGCCGAGGACGATTTCGGCGCGCTCGGCGACACCTCGACGCTCGCCGAGCCGGCGGTCGTCGAGGACCTGATCGAGAACCGGCAGAACCGGCCCTGATCGCGGCGTGCCGCGCCGGCGCGTGACGCGGACGAGACGGGTGCCGGTCCGGCGCCCGTCTCCAACAAGAACCACGAATCTTGGTCTCAAGAGGAACCGGAAGGCCGAAGCGCCTTCGCGGGAGGACAACGTCATGAGCGGCTCGACACTCGGCCTTCGCGGGGGCACGGCGCCCCCACCATCCCGCACCGCCGCTGCGGCGGTCGATCCGCAGATCGACCGGATCGTCCGGACCCCGGAATTCAAGCAGCTCGTCGCCGAGCGCACCCGGTTCGGCTGGATCCTGACGATCCTGATGCTGGTCGTCTATTTCGGCTTCATCGGCCTGATCGCCTTCGACAAGTCGCTCATGGCCGTGAAGGTCGGCGGCGGCACCGCCTCGCTCGGGTTGTTCATGGGCGTGTTCGTGATCCTGTTCGCCTTCGCCCTCACCGGCATCTACGTGGCCCGGGCCAACACGCGCTTCGACGCGCTGAGCGACGCCCTGAAGCGGAGCGTGGGCCGATGAACCGGATTCTTCTCGGCCTGACGCTGGCCACGATCACGGCCTGCGCGGCCTATGCGGCCGGCCCCGATCTCGGCGCCGTGAGCCAGGCGGCCACGAACTGGCCGGCCATCGGCATGTTCCTGTTCTTCGTCGTGCTGACGTTGGGCATCACCTACAAGGCCGCCAAGGGCACCAAGTCGGCCGCCGACTTCTACGCCGCCGGCGGCGGCATCTCGGCCGGGACCAACGCCCTGGCGATCGCCGGCGACTACATGTCGGCCGCCTCGTTCCTCGGCATCTCGGGCCTGGTCTACACCTCGGGCTTCGACGGCCTGATCTACTCCACCGGCTTCCTGGTCGGCTGGCCGATCGTGCTGTTCCTGATCGCCGAGCGCCTGCGCAACCTCGGCAAGTTCACCTTCGCCGACGTGGCGAGCTTCCGCCTCGACCAGACCGCGATCCGCATCATCTCGGCGGTGGGCACCCTGGTGGTGGTGGCGTTCTACCTGATCGCCCAGATGGTCGGCGCCGGTAAGCTGATCCAGCTCCTGTTCGGCCTGCCCTACCTCTACGCGGTGATCATCGTCGGCGTGCTGATGATCGTCTACGTCGCCTTCGGCGGCATGAAGGCGACCACCTGGGTCCAGGTGATCAAGGCCTGCCTGCTGCTCGGCGGCGCGTCCTTCATGGCCGGCGCCGTGCTGCTGAAATACGGCTTCAACCCCGAGGCGCTGTTCGCCAGCTCGGTTCAGGTCCACCCGAAGGGCGACGCCATCATGGCGCCCGGCGGCCTGGTCTCGAACCCGATCGAGGCGATCTCGCTCGGCGTCGGCCTGATGTTCGGCACCGCCGGCCTGCCGCATATCCTGATGCGGTTCTTCACGGTCTCGGATGCCCAGGCCGCGCGCAAGTCGGTGTTCTACGCCACCGGCCTGATCGGCTACTTCTACATCCTGACGTTCATCATCGGCTTCGGCGGCATCGCCCTGCTGATGTCGGATCCGAGCTACTTCAAGCTCGGCGCGGCCGGCACCTTCGACAAGCTGAAGGACATGATCGGCGGCACCAACATGGTCGCCGTCAATCTCGCCAACGCGGTCGGCGGCCCGTACTTCCTGGGCTTCATCTCGGCGGTGGCCTTCGCGACCATCCTGGCGGTGGTGGCGGGACTGACCCTCGCCGGCGCCTCCGCGGTCAGCCACGACCTCTACGCCCAGGTGATCAACCGCGGGCGCACCACCGAGAAGCACGAGGTCAACCTGTCGAAGATCTCGGCTGTGGTGATCGGGCTCGTGGCGATCTATCTCGGCTACGTCTTCGAAAACCAGAACGTCGCCTTCATGGTCGGTCTGGCCTTCGCGGTGGCGGCGAGCTGCAACTTCCCGGTGCTCGCCATGTCGATCCTGTGGCGCGGCACGACCACCTGGGGGGCGCTCGCGGGCGGCCTCGTCGGGCTGATCTCGGCGGTCGGGATGGTGGTGCTGTCCAAGGCCGTCTGGGTGGTGACGTTCGGTAACGCCGCGCCGATCTTCCCCTACGACAACCCGGCCCTGTTCTCGATGCCGCTGGCCTTCGTGACGATCTGGGCCGTGTCGAGCCTCGACAGGTCCCGCAAGGCCCAGCGCGAGCGCGCCGCCTTCGAGGCGCAGTTCGTGCGCTCCGAGACCGGCATCGGTGCTGTGGGCGCGCACGCCCACTGAGACGGCGGCTCACTGGCGAGAACCGGGGGGCGCGGCGCGAGCCGCGCCCTTCGTCGTTCGGGCCAGCCGCGGTCGTCGGCAAGCCGCCATGTTGATGACGGCTCCCACCATCACATTGCGGATTGACCGAGGGGTTCCTTACCGTCACGCATACGTGATCTGCGCCCCGTGCAGGGCGCGCAGTCCGCCATCTGCGGCCGACGCCATCGGCCGCGCGCGTCGTCTGGGAGGTACCGGGTCATGGCTGGGGCAACTGCGATCCCGCGGGCGGGGGATGCCGCGAGACCGATGAGTTCGGCGGAGAAGCGGGTGATCTTCGCCTCTTCGCTGGGCACCGTCTTCGAGTGGTACGATTTCTATCTCTACGGCTCGCTGGCGGCGATCATCGGCGCCCAGTTCTTCTCGGCCTATCCGCCGGCGACCCGGGACATCTTCGCGCTGCTGGCCTTCGCGGCGGGCTTCATCGTCCGGCCGTTCGGCGCCCTGGTCTTCGGCCGGGTCGGCGACCTGGTCGGGCGGAAATACACCTTCCTGGTCACGATCCTGATCATGGGCCTGTCGACCTTCATCGTCGGCATCCTGCCCAACGCCGCCACGATCGGCATCGCGGCGCCGATCATCCTGATCGTCCTGCGGCTGGCCCAGGGCCTGGCGCTCGGCGGGGAGTATGGCGGCGCGGCGACCTACGTGGCCGAGCACGCCCCCAACGGTCGGCGCGGCTTCTACACGAGCTGGATCCAGACCACGGCGACGCTCGGCCTGTTCCTGTCGCTGCTGGTCATCCTGGCGACCCGGACCTTCACCGGCGAGGCGGCGTTCGCCGAATGGGGCTGGCGGATCCCGTTCCTGGTCTCCGTCCTGCTCCTCGGCATCTCCGTCTGGATCCGCCTCCAGCTCTCGGAATCGCCGGCCTTCCAGAAGATGAAGGATGAGGGGAAGACCTCGAAGGCGCCGCTCACCGAGGCGTTCGGGCAGTGGAAGAACGCCAAGTTCGCGGTGATCGCCCTGTTCGGCCTCGTCGCCGGCCAGGGCGTGGTCTGGTACACGGGCCAGTTCTACGCGCTGTTCTTCCTGCAATCGATCCTGAAGGTCGACGGCTACACGGCTAACCTGCTGATCGCGTGGTCGCTGCTTCTCGGCACCGGCTTCTTCGTGGTGTTCGGCTGGCTGTCGGACAAGATCGGCCGCAAGGTCATCATCCTAGCGGGCTGCGCCATCGCGGCGGCGACCTTCTTCCCGATCTTCAAAGGCATCACCGCCACCGCCAACCCGAAGCTCGAAGCCGCGATCGAGCGCGTGAAGGTCACGGTTACGGCCGATCCGGCCGCCTGCGGGACCCTGTTCAACCCGGTCGGCACACGGGTGTTCACGGCGCCCTGCGACCTCGCCCGCGACTTCCTGTCGAAATCCTCGGTGAAGTACGACACCGCGCCCGGTGCGCCCGGCCAGCCCACCACGATCCGGGTCAACGAAACCGAGATCGCCTATCCGCAGGGCGGCGCCCCCGAGGCCAACAAGGCCGTGACCGCCGCGCTCCAGGCGGCGGGCTACCCGAAGGCCGGCGATGCCGACATCGTCAAGATGGCGAACCCGTTCGACATCTTCCGGCCGCAGGTCGCCCAGGTGATCGGCCTGCTGTTCATCCTCGTGTTGTTCGTCACGATGGTCTACGGCCCGATCGCCGCCATGCTGGTGGAGCTGTTCCCGACCCGGATCCGCTACACCTCGATGTCCCTGCCCTACCATATCGGCAACGGCTGGTTCGGCGGCCTGCTGCCGGCCACCGCCTTCGCCATGGTGGCCCAGACCGGGGACATCTATTACGGGCTCTGGTACCCGATCGTGATCGCGGTCGCGACGGTGATCATCGGGCTGCTGTTCGTGCCCGAGACCAAGGATCGCGATATCTTCGCCGATACCTGAGCGCCGCCACGCCGATCGCCTGACGACACCCGGGCCGCCCGCGCGGTCCGGGTGTTCTGCGTTTGGGGCTCAAAGCCGGCTCCCGGATCGCGCCGCGCCGCCGGATCGCGGCCGGTCGCGCAAGCAGCAGCGTCACGCGGCCCGAACAGGCCGAATCGGTATCGCGCGCCCCTGTCAGCGGCGCCGATCGCCCAGGCTATTGTCGCAGGTGCGCTTGATCACGCATGGACCCGGCCGGGCGCGGTACTGGCTATCCTGCGACCTCCGGACGCCCTGCGTGGCCGCAAAGCAATATACCGCGAAAGATTGACATTCCCGCGTGACACGGCAGCGAAGAGACTATCATCGTCACTCGTCTAGTGGTACGGGCGGCACGCGCAAGTGCGAGATACAGACATACAAGTTGTATTGCGACAACCGCTTGTTGCCAATCAAAAATCAGTTTTGACGGAACCAAGAGCCGCATTCGGCCGTCTTCGACACGCTTTATGGCAAGACAGGATATCTAACGTGAACGACGTTCTGACACAGTTCCGTCGAAAGAGCGGCAGCAAGCCGCCGTTGTCCCTGGTCCTTGCCGCCAATGTCACGACGATCGTGCTCTGGGCCCTGATCTGTAACCTGGCGGAACGTCCGATCTGGCTATGGTAGCGGCGACGGCCCGTTCCGCTTGTCTGCGTAAAGACCGCTGCAATAGGCGCCGAGCAGGTAGCCGGCTTGGTGGGCGGTGAGATAGCCGAGCACGATCAGCACGTGGAGCAGGTCGAGCCCCGGTCCGAAGGCGAACAGGATCAGTGCCCCGACCATGATCAGGATCGAGGTCGCGATCATGACCAGCATGGTATAGGACCAGCCGATCAGCACGCCGACCACAAATAGCACTGCAGCGAGTAACATCGCGTCACCTGGCCCAAGGTTGTTCAGCGCACGCCGCTAAAACAACATCCCCGAAATGGGGCTCCGAAGCCCTATGTCACGGGCGCCGCACACGCGATCCACGAACAGATCGCGCAATCCGTCGCAAAAGTTCCGCCGGACCGCGGATTTCCCATGCCGCGCAGGCGCTGAAATATCAAGCCCTGGCACACATCCTGCTCAATTCGCATAAAATGCAGCGTTTTCGGCGGCCCGATATTTGGTTTTGCAAAATCGATGCTGCAAGATTGCCCGATCGCTGGGCAACGTGTCGCCGATAGATCCATAGTCGAACTGCCGGCCCCGCGATTCGGGGCTGCCGAATGCCGTCTGGGCGCATCCGTTTCTGGGCACAGCGTTAACACGACGCCCGCCCCGCAAACGCGGCGCGCACCAGCTCCGACGCTTGACGCGCCGGCAGTCCGAGGCCCGCGCAACCGCGCGCCCGACCGGCGGGGCATACCACGCAGCCGCCGCCCGCCCCGGGGTGAACCGGCCGGTTTGCAGTGGGGCCATCGCCCCTTCGTCTCGGCAATGCGTCCGGTGCGGGGCGCGGGGCGCCGCGGGACCGTCTCGCCTCAGTGCCGGAAGTGGCGGTGCCCGGTGAAGACCATCGCCAGCCCGGCCTCGTCGGCGGCCGCGATCACCTCGGCATCGCGCATCGAGCCGCCCGGCTGGATCACCGCCGTGGCGCCCGCCTCGGCGGCGGCCAGCAGGCCGTCCGCGAAGGGGAAGAAGGCGTCCGAGGCGACCACGGAGCCGACCGCCAGACTCTCGGCGACGCCCAGGCGCTTGGCGCCCTCGGCAGCCTTCCAGGCGGCGATGCGCGAGGAATCGACCCGGGACATCTGCCCGGCCCCGATCCCCACCGTGGCGCCAGCCTTGGCGTACACGATGGCGTTTGACTTCACGTGCTTGGCGACCCGGTAGGCGAACCGGAGATCGGCCGATTCGGCCTCGGTCGGGGCGCGCTTGGTGACGACCTTGAGCGGCATGTCGTCGACCACGACCGCGTCCCGGCCCTGGATCAGCAGGCCGCCGGACAGGGTGCGGACGGTCTCGCCCGGCGCCCGCGGGTCAGGCAGGCTGCCGGCGAGCAGGAGGCGCAGGTTCTTCTTGGCCGCCACCAGGGCGATGGCCTCGGGCGTCGCGTCCGGGGCGATGATCACCTCAGTGAAGATCTCGACGATCTTGCGGGCGGCCTCCGCGTCCAGCGTCCGGTTCAGCGCGACGATGCCGCCGAAGGCCGAGGTCGGGTCGCAGGCGAGCGCCCGCTCGTAGGCCTCGATCAGGCTGGCGCCCTCGGCGACGCCGCAGGGATTGGCGTGCTTGATGATCGCCACCGCGGCGGCGCGCGCCGGGTCGAACTCCGCGACGCATTCATAGGCGGCGTCTGTGTCGTTGAAGTTGTTGTAGGACAGCTCCTTGCCCTGGAGCTGGCGGGCGGTCGCGACCCCGGCCCGGACCAGGCCGGGCGCCCGGTAGAAGGCGGCCGACTGGTGCGGGTTCTCGCCGTAGCGCAGGCTCTGGGCGAGCGTGCCCCCGAAGGCGCGGAACCGGCCCGGCGCCTCCGTCCCGAACTGCACCGCCATCCAGTTGGCGATGGCGGCATCGTAGGCGGCGGTGCGGGCGAAGGCCTTCTGGGCCAGCTGGCGGCGCAGGTCGCCGCCCACGGCGCCGTCGTTCTGCTCCAGGGCCGCGAGGATTGCGGGGTAATCGGAGACGTCGGTGACGACGGCGACGTCGGCGTGGTTCTTGGCGGCCGCGCGAATCATCGCCGGGCCGCCGACATCGATATTCTCGATGCAATCGGCCTCCGGCTTGTCGGCCGCGATGGTCGCCTCGAACGGGTACAAGTTCACCACCAGGAGGTCGATCGCCCCGATGCCGTGGGCGGCGAGCGCGGCCTGATGCTCGGGGTTGTCGCGGATGGCGAGCAGGCCGCCGTGCACCGCCGGGTGCAGGGTCTTCACCCGCCCGTCCATCATCTCGGGAAAGCCGGTCAGGTCGGCGACCTCGGTGACCGGCAGGCCGGCTTCCTGAAGGGCGCGATGAGTGCCGCCGGTGGAGACCAGCGCGATGCCGCGGGCGTCGAGCGCCCGGGCGAATTCGACGAGGCCGGTCTTGTCCGAGACCGAGAGGAGCGCGCGGGAGACCCGCACCTGATCGTGCGCCATAGCAGCTTGCCGAACCTTGAGATTTCGGCGCGCGGTAGCATGGAACCGGGGCACGGGGCCAGCCGGGATCAGGGGGCGATCGCGCCCCGCATCGGTGCCGAGGCCAGCCGCTCGAAGCTCCAGCGCACCTCGACGTCGTCGGACACGCGCAGGTGCAGCACGATCTGGTCGGTGCGGCGCGGCCCGGTGAGGCCGGAGAAATACACGCTCTCCTCGATGGCGATCTCGGCACCCGAAGCCCGGAACACCCAGATCTCGCCGAGGGCCGAGGCCAGTTCGAGCCCCTCGGGCACCCCGCGCACCGCGATGCCGGGATGCAGGTGGAAACGAATCGCCACGTCGTGGCCGCGCAGCCGGCCCTTGCCCTGGCGCAGGAAGGCATCCCGGCCCTCGAGCCGGGCCTCGGCGGGGAAGAGATGCCAGCGCCGCTCGTGCACGATGCCGAATTCCGGCGCGTAGCCGTCATGCCTTGCGGCCAGCACGGTGCTGTCGGCCTCCTCGACCCGCTCGGCCGCCACCGCGGCAGGGCCGCGCAGGACCACGGCGCCGCGCCGGCGGATCAGCCACTCGGCGACCACGCGCTCGCCCCACCAGCCCGTGGCGGTGAGGAACCGGCAGGACGAGGAATCGGCGACGCTGGCGGTCGAATGGGCCGGCGTGGACCGGGCGAGCAGGCGCAGGTCCGGCCCGGAGGCCGGCAGGCCGCAATTGACCACGATGCGTTGCGGCCCGCTCGACATCTCGAAGGCGAGGCAGCCCGCCCCGGCATTGAGCGAGTAGGGCAGCGGCGGGCTCTTGCCGACATCGGCGACCACGATGACCCGGCCGCCCTCCAGGCGCTCGTAGCCGGAATTCGGCGCGTGCATCATCGGCCGGGCGAGCGCGCCGTCATAGACCAGGAGCGTGGCGAGATGGTCCGCGTCGGTGGCGCCCATGCCGTTGAAATGGCTGAGCGACGCGTCCGGGTGGCGCAGCAGCCGCAGCAGAGGCAGCATCCGGTCCACCGCCCGCAGCAGGGCGGCCGGCGGCTCGACGCTGCGGCTGAGATAGCTCTGGCGCAGGGGCAGCAGGTCGAGCAGCAGCTCCATGGCGAAGCGCGGGTCGCGAGAGCGGTGGCCGCCATCCGTGAGGATCTGCCGGTCGAGCTCGCGCGACAGGATCCGGGTCGCCCGGCGCAGGATCGGCTGGATGCCGTCGCAGCACAGGCCGGCATAGCAGAGCGCCACGGCGGCGTTCAGGCGCCATTGCGGCGGCACGCCCCGCCGGAGGTCGCGCTCCAGCTGCTGGGCGTTGCGGGCGATCGCCTTCAGGAAGTTCTGGTAGAAGGTGTGGTCGGCCCCCTCGAGCACGAGGGGCGACTGGCACAGGAACGAGATCAGCCGCCGGGCCGCCACCGGGGTGTGGCGGGCCAGGGCCGGGTCGCCCCGGCCGGCGATGAAATCGGCCACGAAGGCCCGGGCATTGGCGCGGGCGAGCGCGGTGTCGGCCGCCCGCAGGTGGCGCAGCCAGCCGAAGCCGTAGAGCTCATCGGCCCATTCCGGTGAGGGCGCCGCGTAATCGAAGGGCGAGCCGCCGCTCGCCGCGAGCGACCGGCCGGCGAAGACGAACATGCCGGCATAGATGTCGTCGGCGAAGGTGGCGTCGGAGGTGCGCAGGTCCTGCGGGGCGATCACCAGCCCGGTGACGCGCATCCGCGCCAGGATGTCGGGCGAGGCGGTGAGGCTGGCGCCGACAGCACGAAGGGTCCGCGCGGTCTCGCGCGCCACGAGCCGATAGAAGCGCCAGCGGTCAGGCCCCCAAGCCACGCGATCTCCGAGCCAAGCGATCTCACCAGGCCCCAAGGGCCCGAGCCCTCGGATACGAGGATCGGCTGGCACCCGTTTCGTTTCAGGGTAGAGGCGGCCTCTTAACCGGCGGTTTACGCTATGTCATTCCCGCGGCGGGAAAGAATGCGGGATCATGCACGCTCCGGTTGTGTCGTTCCGGCAGCGCGTCCGTAGGTTCGGCTCTGAAAACCGGGGGTCGGGCGCTCAGCCCGGGGTCAGGGCCGCGTCGAACGCCCGCAGGTTCGAGCGCATCATGTCCAGATAGGTCGCCGCCGGCCCGTCCGGCCCGGACAGGGCGTCGGAATAGACCCTGCCGCCGATCCGCGCGCCGCCCTCGCGGGCGATCTGCTCCATCTGGCGCGGGTCGCTGATGTTCTCAAGAAACACCGCCGGCACCTTCTCCCGGCGGATCTGCCGGATGATCGCCGCGATATCCCGCGGGCTCGCCTCGCTCTCGGTGGACACGCCCTGGGGCGCGATGAAGCGCAGCCCGTAGGCATCGGCGAAATAGCCGAACGCGTCGTGGGTGGTGATGATCCGGCGGTTCTCCGGGGGAATCTTCTCCACCGCCCGGCGCACCGCCTGGTCGAGCTCGTCGAGCTGCGCCGTGTAGGCCTCGGCCGCGGCCCGGTAGGCCTCCGCATGGGCCGGATCGACCTTCGCCAGGCCGTCGCGGATGTTGGCGACGTAGATCCGCACGTTGGCGACGCTCTGCCAGGCATGCGGATCGACCGCGTGGTGGTCGTGGTCGTGACCGCCGTCGGCATGGGCGTGCTCGTGCACGGCGGCGATGGTCTTCACCCCCGTGGAGGCGACGACGACCGGCGCGCGGGTGCCCGAGGCCCGGATCAGCCGGTCGAGCCAGCCTTCGAGCCCCAGCCCGTTGACGAACACGATGTCGGCCGTCGCGAGCTTCTTGGCGTCGGCCGGGGACGGGCTGAAGCCGTGCGCGTCGGAATCGGGGCCGACCAGGTTCGTCACCGCCACGTGCGGGCCGCCGACGACGCGCACGAGATCGCCGAGGATCGAGAAGCTCGCCACCGCGCGGATTCTCTCGGCGTCCGGGGCCGCCCGGCTCGGAAGAGAGAAGCCGAGCCCCAGGATGAGCCCCACCAGCCACGCCAACCGAACCGTCCCGCGCACGTCCTGTCCTCCCAATCCACCGGGGTCACGGAGCCTGTAATGTAACAATGTTACATACACAAGCGGGATACACGGCCGGCGCCTGATGCGCGCTGTGGGTCGCTGCCGGGTCATCGCCGCGGCGACCGAGCGTGAGATGGAGCATGCCATGTCCGGACGTTTGAGAGCCGCCCTTCTCGTCACCGGTGCCCTCGGCCTGGGCCTCGTCGGAGCGGCCGCGGCGCATGACCGTGGCTCCGACGGTTTCCGGGGCCACGGGCGCTGGAGCGCGCTAACCCCGGAGGATCGGGCCGCCTTCGCGGATGCCCGCATCGCCGGGCTCCATGCCGGCCTAAAGCTCAATGCCGACCAGGAGAAGCTGTGGCCGCCGGTCGAGGCCGCGCTGCGCGACATGGTCAAGCTGCGCCAGCAGCGCCGCGAGGCGATGCGCGACCGTCCGAAGATGTCCGACGACGCGCCGGCCGCCCTGCGGGCGATGGCCGATGCCGCCTCCGCCCGGGGCGAGGCCCTGCGCAAGCTCGCCGACGCCGCCCAGCCGCTCTACGCGAGCCTCGACGAGGGCCAGAAGCGGCGCGCCATGATCCTGGCCCGCCCGATGGGCGGCCATCGCCACGGCGGCTGGCATCGCCATCGCGACGACGAGCGCGGCCCCGGCGGCGACGACCGCTGAACGCGGCCGACGGCAAAAAACTTGATCCGCGGCGGCGGCGGCTGCAAACCGCTGCCGCCGCGGATCTTGCCTCAGGGAGCCCGGTGACAGGACCGAACCGGTAAGCTCCATGGCGCGCCTCCCCGGCGACACCTTCCCCCTCCTCGTCCGCCTGTGGCGCACCTGGCTCTATCCCCACCGCGCGACGCTCGCCGTGGTGCTGGTGCTGATCGCCCTGGTGGGCGGCTCGACCGGGCTGTACCCGGCGCTGATCAAGGCGGCCTTCGACGCCTTCGACCGCAAGGATGCGGCGGCCATCGCCTACGGGCCGCTGGTGGTGATCGTGGTCACGGCTTTGCGCGGCTTCTCGCTGTTCGGCCAGACGGTGCTGACCAACCGGGTCGTCACCCGGGTCGAGGCCGACATGCAGGCGGCGCTCTACGGCCACCTGATCGAATCCGACCTGGCGCAGCTCGGCCGCGAGAGCCCTGCGGCGCTGACCCAGCGCTTCACCACCGATTTCGCCTTCATCAAGGAGGCGCTGACCCGCATCTCCACGGTGCTGCTGCGCGACATCGCCATGCTGATCGGGCTGGTCGCGGCCTTGATCTGGATGGATCCGGTCCTGACCCTGGTCGCCGGCCTGACGGTGCCGTTCGTGGCCGGGCCGATCGGGCGGATCGGCAAGAAGCTCCGGCGAGTCTCGACCACCACCCAGGAGCAGATGGGCGCCACCGCCAGCCTGATCTCCGAGAGCCTGCAGGGCGCCCGGGTCGCCAAGACCTACGCCATGGAGAGCTACCTCAAGGGCCGGGCGGTGCAGGCGCTCGATGAGGTGCGCCGCCTCAAGATGAAGGCCGCCAACGCCCGCGGGCGCCTCGACCCGCTGCTGGAGGTGGGCGGCGGCATCGCGGTGGCGGGCGTGCTGGTGCTGGTCGGGCAGCGGGTGCTGGCCGGCGAGCGGACGGTGGGCGATTTCACCGGCTACGTGGCGGCCCTGCTGCTCGCCGCGCAGCCCGCCCGGGCCTTAGGCAACCTCAACGCCATCCTGCAGGAGGCGGCGGCGGCGTTGCGGCGCTATTTCGACGTGATGGACGAGGCGCCCCAGATCCGCGAGGCGCCCGATGCGACGCCGCTCGTCGTCACCACCGGGGAGATCCGGTTCGAGGGCGTGCAGTTCCGCTACCGGCCGGACGCGCCGGCGCTCGAGGGGATCGACCTCACGGTTCCAGCCGGCGCCGCCACCGCGCTGGTCGGGCGCTCGGGCTCCGGAAAATCCTCGCTGCTCAACCTCGTGCCACGGCTCTACGACGTCGCCGCCGGCCGGGTGACCATCGACGGGCAGGACGTGCGCGCCGTGACGCTTGCCTCGCTTCGCGCCGCCGTCGCGGTGGTCTCGCAGGAGGTGGTGCTGTTCGACGACACCATCGCGGCCAATATCGGCTTCGGGCGACCCGGGGCGAGCCGGGCCGAGATCGAGGCGGCCGCCCGCGCCGCAGCCGCCCACGACTTCGTGACCGCCCTGCCGGAGGGCTACGCGTTCCGCGTCGGCCCGGCCGGAAACCGCCTTTCCGGCGGCGAGCGCCAGCGTGTCGCCCTGGCCCGGGCCTTCCTCAAGGACGCGCCGATCCTGCTCCTCGACGAGGCGACCTCGGCGCTCGATTCGGAATCCGAGCGCCTGGTCCAGGAGGCGCTGACCCGTCTGATGCGCGGCCGTACCACCCTGGTGATCGCCCACCGCCTCTCGACGGTGCGGGAGGCCGACCGGATCGCCGTGATGGAAGCCGGCCGCGTCATCGAGACCGGCCGTCACGACGACTTGATCGCGGCCGGGGGCGCCTATGCCCGCCTGCACCGGATGCAATTGTCGGAGCCGGCGCCCGCTGCCTGAGCCGACCTGCTATCGAGCCGCCGGCACGGCAAATCCGGCGCATGAGTCATGCGCGCGCTCCGTAGATTCGTCCGCCGGAGCGCGGCATAAGGGCTTGAGTCTATGAGGACCCCACCCGTGAGCGACCTGACGTTCGAGACCCACGCCCATCCCGCCCGCCGGACCAGCGCCGAGCGGGCTGCCCTGATGGAGAATCCGGGCTTCGGCAAGGTGTTCACCGACCACATGGTCGTAGCCCGGTACTCGGCCGGTCGCGGCTGGCACGATGCGCGGATCCAGGCGCGCGAGGCGATCCCGCTCGATCCCGCCGCCGCGGTGCTGCACTACGCGCAGGAGATCTTCGAGGGCCTGAAGGCCTACCGCACCGCCGATGGCGGGGCCGCCCTGTTCCGCGCCGACGCCAATGCCCGCCGCTTCCGCCAATCGGCCGAGCGCATGGCGATGGCGCCGTTCCCCGAGGATGCGTTCGTCGAGGCGATGCACAAGCTGGTGCAGATCGACCGCGACTGGATCCCCGACACGCCCGACGGCAGCCTGTACCTGCGGCCGTTCATGATCGCCAACGAGGCGTTCCTGGGAGTGAAGCCGGCCTCGGAATACCTGTTCGTCACCATCGCCTCGGCGGTGGGCTCCTACTTCAAGGACCCGACCGGCACGGTCACGGTCTGGATCTCGGAGCATTTCACCCGCGCCGCGCCGGGCGGCACCGGGGCGGCCAAGTGCGGCGGCAACTACGCCGCGAGCCTCGCCGCGCAGGCCGAGGCCGCGCGCCAGGGCTGCGAGCAGGTGGTGTTCCTCGACGCGGCCGAGCGCCGCTACATCGAGGAGCTCGGCGGCATGAACGTGTTCTTCGTGTTCGCCGACGGCACGCTCCAGACGCCGCCGCTCTCCGACAGCATCCTGCCCGGCATCACCCGCGACTCGGTGATCACCCTGGCTCGCGAGGCGGGGCTCACCGTCAAGGAGGAGCCCTACACGGTCGACGCCTGGCGGGCCGACGTCCGCACCGGCCGGCTCACCGAGGCCTTCGCCTGCGGCACCGCCGCGGTGATCACCCCGATCGGCACCGTGAAGGGCCGCGAGGACAACTTCACCATCGGCGACGCGGTGGCCGGCCCGGTGGCCCGCCGGCTGCGGGGCATGTTGGTCGATATCCAGCGCGGCACGACCCAGGACTCGCACGGCTGGTTCCAGAAGGTCTTTTAGGGCATCGTCCGGACAGACACTGTCCGGCACCCGAAAACAGACGATGCCCCACCAAAACCTGAGGGCATCGTCCTGGATCCGATCTTCAGGACGATGCCCGAGGCTCGTGCGCCCCGCCCGGGCGCATCCGTGACCGGACCGGCCGCCGCTCCCCCGGTCGCCGGGCCTTGGAATCCCGGCGTCCAGTCGGACCTTCCGGCCGCCTTCGCGCCTCTGATCACCGTCTATCGCCCCGAGCACGTCGAGACGCCGCTGCGCGACGCCCTCGAGATGAGCGACCTGTGCGGCCTGCCGGCCCGCCAGCTCACCCGGATCCGGCCCTGGCGCCTGGTGGTCCACGAGGTGCTGATCCGGGTCATGTCCGACCTGTCGGTGCCGGTGGGCGCGGTCTACGCGGATCTCGGCGTCAATTTCCGGTCGATCGTCGCCGCCATCCTGCGCGAGGGCATCGAGCCCCGGCTCGGTGAGGTCGAGGCGGCCCTGGCGGCGCTCCGCGCCGAAGCCGACGCCGTGCTCCAGCGCGAGATCGCCGCGATCCTCGACGACCCGCCGCCCCCGGCAGCCCCGGAGCCCGGCTGGCTCGACCGGCTGCTCGGGCGTCGCCCGCCACCGCCGAGGCCGCCGCCCCGGCAGGATCCCGCGACCCGGGCGCTGAACCACCTCGAGGCCTGGCAAGGCCGGGCGCTGCAGGCCGGCGACGGCCTGGAGATCGCCGCCTGCGAGGCCCTGCGCGGCGTCGTCTCCGGGATTCTCGCGCGGCAGAATACCCTGATCCGCGATCCCGCCCTGTTGCGCGGCATCGCCGGGACCCTGGTCTCGAACGGCTACGGCAGCCGCCGCATCGGCGAACTGATCGAGCCCTGGATCGCCGCCGTGGTCGAGGCCCGGGGCTATCGGCGTCTCGCCCCGCAGGCCCATCCGGTGGTGATGAACGTCAAGGGTGCCTCGGCATCCGGCAAGAGCACGATCCGACCCTACCAGCTCGGGCTGGCCCGGCGGCTCGGGATGGCCTGGTCGGACTTCGCGGTGATCACCCCGGACGTCTGGCGCAAGTTCCTGCTCGACTACGACAGCCTCGGCCCGGCGACCCGGTATGCCGGTACGCTCACGGGCTACGAGGTCGAGATGATCGACATGAAGCTCGACCGCTACGTCACCCGCAAGGCGGCGGAGCGGCGGATCTCGAACCTGCTGATCGACCGGTTCCGGTTCGACAGCTTCCAGGCCGAAGCCGGCTCGGATGGCGGCGGCCAGTTGCTCACCCGGTTCGGCGAGCGGGTCTACATGCAGTTCATGGTGACGCCGCCGGCCGACACGGTGGAGCGCGCCTACAAGCGCGGCGAGCAGTTCGGCCGGTTCAAGGCGGTCGAAGACCTGCTGGCCCACAACGTCGAGGCCTATACCGGCATGCCGCGCCTGTTCTTCAACTGGGCGCTCGCCCGGGACAAGCAAGTGGTCTGCGAGTTCCTGGACAACAGCGTCCCGCAGGGGGAGCGCCCGCGCACCATCGCGTTCGGGGCCGGCGGGGTCCTCAACATTCTCGACGTGAAGGGGCTGATCGACATCGACCGGTTTCGCAAGGTCGACATTTTCGCTCACGGGCCCGACGAAGTCTTTCGCGGGGTCGACCTCGCGGCGGCCGCCAACACCAGCTTTCTGCGCGATTGCCTTCGGCGGATGGACGCGGTCCGGTTCGCCCGGGCCGAGACCGGCCGCGTTTTCGTCCGCCTCGATCGCGGGCGCGTCACCGGCCTCGATCGCGGGGTCCTGTCGGAGGTAGCGGATGATCCCGATTGGGAGGCGGCCCGCGCGGTGATCGGCATCGCCGAGGATGCCGCCGGGATACCGGAGATCGATGAGACGCTTGTCCCGGCGGACGAGCCGACGCTGGGCAGCTGGGGACCCAGCGCGACCTGACCGGCAGACGGAACAATATTTCCGAGACTGACAGCGAACCGCCACCGTATCGGTCTGGTATATTGCATGCCTGAGCCGAATATGCATGATTGAGCCTGCACGAGACAGACGCGCCAGCTCAAGGACGCGCCGCCCACCAGAGAGGCTCAGGGATGGAACGCCAGGATTCGCCGTCGGCGAAATGGTGGCAGCTCGCCTTCGGCGTGATCTGCATGGCCATGATCGCCAACCTGCAATACGGCTGGACGCTGTTCGTCGACCCCATCGATCAGCGCTACCACTGGGGGCGGGCGGCGATCCAGCTCGCCTTCACGTTGTTCGTCGCCACCGAGACCTGGCTCGTGCCGGTGGAGGCCTGGTTCGTGGACCGCTACGGCCCGAGCCTGGTGGTCGCCTTCGGCGGGGTGATGATCGCCCTGGCCTGGACGATCGACGCCTACGCGGACAGTCTCGCGCTGCTCTATCTCGGCGCGGTGGTCGGCGGCATCGGCGCCGGCTCGGTCTACGGCACCTGCGTCGGCAACGCGCTGAAGTGGTTCCCGCATCGCCGCGGCTTGGCCGCCGGCGCCACCGCGGCCGGCTTCGGTGCGGGCGCGGCGATCACCGTCGTGCCGATCGCCCGGATGATCGCCTCCAGCGGCTATCAAGACGCCTTCCTGTATTTCGGGATCGGCCAGGGCGCCATCGTGCTCGCCCTCGCCTTCCTGCTGCGCAAGCCGGCCACCATCGTGCCGATGCAGCGCAAAAGCCTGCGCCTGCCCCAGACGAAGATCGACCGCAGCCCCCGCGAGGCGGTGCGCACGCCGGTCTTCTGGGTGATGTACGCGATGTTCGTCATGGTCGCCTCGGGGGGCCTGATGGCGGCGGCGCAGATCGCCCCGATCGCCCAGGATTTCCACGTCGCCGGCGTGCCGGTCAGCCTGTTCGGCCTCCAGATGGCGGCGCTGACCCTGGCGATCTCCCTCGACCGGATCTTCGACGGGTTCGGCCGGCCGTTCTTCGGCTACGTCTCCGACAATATCGGCCGCGAGAACACGATGTTCATCGCCTTCTCGACGGCGGCCCTGGCGGTGATCGTCCTCCTCACCTACGGCCACCACCCGATGGTGTTCGTCTTCGCCACCGCGGTGTATTTCGGGGTGTTCGGCGAGATCTACTCCCTGTTCCCGGCGACCTGCGGGGACACGTTCGGGTCCAAATACGCCGCCAGCAATGCCGGCCTGCTCTACACCGCCAAGGGCACCGCCGCGTTCCTGGTGCCGTTCGCCAGCCTCCTGTCGGCGGCCTATGGGTGGTCGGCGGTGTTCTCGCTGATCATCGGGCTCAACGTCGCCGCCGCCGCGCTCGCGATCTTCCTGCTGCGGCCGCTGCGCGCCCGCTACCTCGCCGAGGCCGAGCATCCCGCGGCGCTCGCCGCCCAGCCGATCCGGGCGGCCTGAACGGCCTTTGACATCACGCCGTCGCTCGAACGACGCTCGGCCTACACGGATCTCCTACCCTTCCCCTCATCCTGAGGCGACGAAGCGAAGCGGCGGGCACCTCAGGACGCGGATAGCGGGTCGGAGATCCTGACAGAAACCTCGAAAGCACCCCATACCGACACTGAATTTCCGGGAGAGACTGCGATGACCGCTCTGGCAAAGATCGTCCACACCGCCCCCGAGATCGAGGCCGAGCCCGACCTCACCGACGGCTTCCACCTCGTCATCGACGCGCTCAAGCTCAACGGCATCGAGACGATCTACGGCGTCCCGGGCATCCCGATCACCGATCTCGGCCGCATGGCCCAGGCCGCGGGGATGCGGGTCGTGTCGTTCCGCCACGAGCAGCATGCCGGCAACGCCGCCGCGATCGCGGGCTTCCTCACCCAGAAGCCGGGCATCTGCCTCACGGTCTCGGCGCCCGGCTTCCTGAACGGCCTGACCGCGCTCGCCAACGCCACCACCAACTGCTTCCCGATGATCCTGATCTCGGGCTCGTCCGAGCGCGAGATCGTCGATCTCCAGCAGGGCGATTACGAGGAGATGGACCAGCTCGCCATCGCCAAGCCCCTGTGCAAGGCGGCCTTCCGGGTGCTGCACGCGGCCGATATCGGCATCGGCGTTGCCCGGGCGATCCGCGCGGCCTGCTCAGGCCGTCCCGGCGGCGTCTATCTCGACCTGCCGGCCAAGCTGTTCTCCCAGGTGATGGAGGCCGAGGCCGGCCAGAAGTCGCTGGTGAAGGTGATCGATCCGGCCCCGGCCCAGCGCCCCGCCCCCGAGGCGATCACCCGGGCGCTGGAGGTGCTGAAATCCGCCCGCCGGCCGCTGATCGTGCTCGGCAAAGGCGCAGCCTACGCTCAGGCCGACGACGCCATCCGCGCGCTCGTCGAGACCAGCGGCATCCCGTACGTGCCGATGAGCATGGCCAAGGGGCTGCTGCCCGACACCCACCCGCTCTCGGCCGGCGCCGCGCGCTCCACCGCGCTCAAGGATTCGGACGTGGTGCTGCTGATCGGCGCCCGGCTCAACTGGCTGCTGTCGCACGGCAAGGGCAAGAGCTGGGGCGAGCCGGGCTCGACCAAGTTCATCCAGATCGACATCGAGCCGCGCGAGATGGATTCGAACGTCGAGATCGTGGCCCCGGTGGTCGGCGACATCGCCTCCTGCGTCCAGGCACTCCTCGACGGGATGGGCCAGGGCTGGCAGCAGCCCCCGGCCGACTGGATCGACACGCTCAAGACCAAGCGCGAGGCGAACATCGCCAAGATGGCGCCCAAGCTCATGAGCAACGCCTCGCCGATGACCTTCCACGCGGCGCTCGGCGCCCTGCGGACCATCGTGAAGGAGCGGCCCGACGCGATCCTGGTCAACGAGGGCGCCAACACCCTCGACCTCGCCCGGGGCATCATCGACATGTACCAGCCGCGCAAGCGCCTGGATGTCGGCACCTGGGGCATCATGGGCATCGGCATGGGCTTCGCCGTCGCCGCCGCGATCGAGACCGGCAAGCCGGTCCTGTGCGTGGAGGGCGACAGCGCCTTCGGCTTCTCGGGCATGGAGGTCGAGACGATCTGCCGGTACGGGCTGCCGGTCTGCATCGTCGTGTTCAACAACAACGGCATCTACCGCGGCACCGATTCCGACCCGACCGGGCGCGACCCGGCCACCACGGTGTTCGTGAAGGATTCCCGCTACGACAAGATGATGGAGGCCTTCGGCGGCGACGGCTACCACGTCACCTCGCCGGACGAGCTGACCCGGGCGGTCAACGCCGCCATGGATTCCGGCCGGCCGTCGCTCATCAACGCCGTGATCGACCCGGCCGCCGGCAGCGAGAGCGGCAATATCGGCAGCCTCAACCCGCAGAGCGGGATCAAGAAGAAGGCGTGAGGCGCACGCCTCTCAGGGGGCGATGTGTTCTGAAGACGTTCGAGAGTGTCTTGAGCGTTGGAACATCCACCCCGTCATCCCGGGGCCGCGTAGCGGATCCCGGGATCCAGAAACTCAGGTGGAGCAAAGCCTTGCGCGGTCAGCGCATCCGGCTTCCGGGCTCGCCTGCGACGCCCCGGAATGACATTGTCGCCAGCGGCCGCCGCTCCTGAACAGTGTTTTTGGGGCCACGTCGCTTGAGGCATCGACAAGGGCCCGAGCCTCTTCCCCCAGATAGCCAACAACCACCGGTAATCCTCCCGCGGATACGGGCCGACCGCCCTCCCCGTGGCCCGCCTCGTGCTAAGCTTCGGCGAACGCAGCGCAGGGGCGAGCCGACATGCTGACCAGACGATCCTTCGTGGCCCTGTCGGGCGCGGCGCTCGCCGCCCCGGCACTCGCCCAGGGCACGGCCTCCCGGGTGCTCAAGTTCATCCCGCAGGCCGACCTGACGGTGCTCGACCCGATCTGGACCACCGCCTACGTGACCCGCAACCACGGGCTCGCGGTGTTCGACACCCTGTACGGGACCGATGCCAGCTACGCCGCGCAGCCGCAGATGGTCGCCGGCCACGTCGTCGAGGATGACGGCAAGCTGTGGCGCATGACGCTGCGGCCCGGGCTGACCTTCCACGACGGCACGCCCGTGCTCGCCCGCGACTGCGTCGCCAGCATCAATCGCTGGGCCAAGCGCGACCCGATGGGCCAGACGCTCATGGCCTACACGGACGAGCTCTCGGCCCCCGACGACCGGACCATCCAGTTCCGGCTGAAGAAGCCCTTCCCGCTCCTGCCCGACGCGCTGGGCAAGGTCGGCTCGCCGATCTGCGCGATCATGCCGGAACGCCTCGCCAAGACCGATGCGTTCACGCAGGTGACCGAGATGGTCGGCAGCGGCCCGTTCCGGTTCAAGGCCGACGAGCGGATGGTCGGCGCCCGGGTCGTCTACGAGCGCTTCGACAAATACGTCCCGCGCGAGGGCGGTGAGCCGCAATGGACCTCGGGCCCCAAGCGCGCCTTCCTCGACCGGGTCGAGTGGCACGTCATCCCCGATCAGGCCACCGCAGCCTCGGCGATGCAGACCGGCGAGATGGATTGGTGGGAGCAGCCGCCCTCCGACCTCGTGCCGACGCTGGGCAGCCTCAAGACCTCGATCAAGGACCCGACCGGGTTGATCGGCTGCCTGCGCATGAACCAGCTGCTGCCGCCCTTCGACAACCCGGCGATCCGGCAGGTGCTGCTGAAGGTGGTCGACCAGACCGACTTCATGCAGGCGGTGACCGGCGACGACCCGAAGCTGCGGCACGTGCCGGCCGGCTTCTTCTGTCCCGGCCTGCCGATGGCGAGCGAGGCCGGCCTCGACGTGCTGACGAGCAAGCGCGACTTCGACGCCGCCAAGAAGGCGCTGACGGCGGCCGGGTACAAGGGCGAGAAGGTGGTGCTGATGGGCGCCTCCGACTTCCCGAGCCTGAAGGCGCTGAGCGATGTCGCGGCCGACATGCTCACTCGGGCCGGCTTCAACGTCGATTATCAGGTCATGGATTGGGGTTCGGTGGTCCAGCGGCGGGCCAAGCGCGACCCGATCGCCCAGGGCGGCTGGAGCATCTTCTGCACCTTCTGGGCCGGGCTCGACCAAGCCAACCCGGCGGTCAGCGCCTTCCTGCGCGGGACCGGCGCGAGCGCCCCGGTCGGCTGGCCGACCAGCGAGAAGCTCGAGACGCTGCGCCAGGAATGGCTCGATGCTCCCGACACCGCCGCGCGCAAGACGCTCGCGGACGCCCTGCAGAAGCAGGCCTTCGCGGACGTGCCCTACCTGCCGCTCGGGCAGTATTTCAACCAGACCTCGTACAAGCCCTCTGTGACCGGGGTGCTCGACGGCGTGCCGGTATTCTGGAACGTCAGGAAGGGCTGAGCGGGCGGGTCAGGCCGGCACGGCATCCGCGGCCCTGCGGGCCCGCGCCGGACCGCCGGGCCCGGCATCGGCCATCAGCGCCGGGATCAGATCGGTCTGGGAGACGATCCCGACGAGCCGGCCATCCGGATCGACCACCGGCAGGTGGTGGAGGGCCGCCTCCGCCATCCGGAGCACCAACTCGGCCAGCGGCGTGTCCGGGGTGACGGGCTCGACCGCACTCATGATGTCGGCGGCGCAGCCATGGGGCGCCCGCCCGCGCTCCACGGTCAGCTGCAGGCGGCGGCCGAGGCCCAGCCGCGGGCCGCTCCGGTCCCATTCGGCCTTGTCCAACAGGTCGGTCTGGGTGACGATCCCGAGCACCCGGGCGCGCTCGTCGGTGACCGGCAGGGCCTTGATCCGGTGGCGGCGCAGCAGGTGCAGCGCCTGCGCCAGGGAATCGTGCGGCGCGACCCCGATCACGTCGCGGGACATGATCGCCGCGCAGGTGGTCTGGCCCGGGCGACGCCCATAGACGCGCATCTGCACCCGCCGCAGGATCTGCTCCAGGTCGCTGCGATCGACGTCGAGCAGCTGGTCGAAATCCTCCAGCGCCGCATCGAGGTCCGAGGCCAGGAAGCCGAGGCGGGACGCCGGCGCCCGGTCGTCGGTCCGCGGGCCGGCCGGGCGCAGGTGCGGATAGGCGCGGCCGGTGAGGTTGTTGAACAGCAGGGCCGCACTCAGCAGCAGCAGCGAATTGGCCGCCACGGGCCAGAGCACGAAGCCGTAGCCGAGTTCCCGGATCGCCGGGCCGCCAAGAACGGCCGTCAGGGCCACCGCCCCGCTCGGCGGGTGCAGGCAGCGCAGGGCCATCATCAGGGCGATCGCCAACCCGATGGCCACGGAGGCCGCCACGAACGGGTCCGGTACCCAGGTCGCGGCCGTGACGCCGACCAGGGCGGCCACGAGGTTGCCGCCGAGGATCGACCAGGGCTGCGCCAGGGGACTGGCCGGCACCGCGAAGAGCAGCACCGCGGAGGCGCCCATCGGGGCGATCAGGACCGGTGCGGCCTCCGGGCCGATCGCGGCGCGGCAGATCAGGCCGGTGACCAAGATCCCCAGCAGGGCGCCGGCGGCCGAGCGGAGACGCTCGCGCTTGCTGACCGGCGTCAGCTCGGGAAGGAGGCGGCTGAGCAGTGATCGCATCGGATCCGCATCGTGCACACGAGTCGGGACGGCGCAGGGCGCGCCGTCCCGACTCAGATTAGCAGAGGTTCGGAGCCGCTTATCAGACGGCGCGGGCCTCGTGCATCGCCTGGATCTGCGCGGGGCTGTAGCCGAGGCCGGTCAGCACCTCGTCGGTGTGCTCGCCGAGCAGCGGCGAGGCCTTCACCTCGACGGTCATGTCGGAGAACTTGATCGGGCTGCCGACGGTCAGGTAGCTACCGAGCTTCGGATGCGGCACCTCGACGACGGTGCCGCTGGCACGCAGGGACTTGTCCTCGGCGATCTCCTTCATCGACAGGACCGGCGCGCAGGGGATATCGTAGGTGCGCAGGATGTCCACCGCCTCGAACTTGGTCTTGTCGGCGAGCCATTCCTCGATGGTCTTGAAGATGTCGAAGATCTTGTCCTGCCGGGCCCGCGGGGTGTTGTAGGCGGGATCGGTGATCCAATCCTCGCGGCCGAGCACCTTGCAGATCGGCGCCCAGGCATGGCCCTGGATCGTGAAGTAGATGTAGGCGTTCGGGTCGGTCTCCCAGCCCTTGCACTTGAGCACCCAGCCGGGCTGGCCGCCGCCGCCGGCATTGCCGCCGCGCGGCACCACGTCCGAGAATTCCCCGTGCGGGTATTGCGGGTATTCCTCGAGATAGCCCAGCGCATCGAGGCGCTGCTGGTCGCGCAGCTTCACCCGGCAGAGGTTGATCACCGAATCCTGCATGGAGACGGCGACCTTCTGGCCGGTGCCGGTCTTGTTCTTCTGGTGCAGCGCCGTGAGGATGCCGATGGCGAGGTGCATGCCGGTGTTCGAATCACCGAGCGCGGCGGCGCTGACGGTCGGCGGCCCGTCCCAGAAGCCGGTGGTCGAGGCGGCGCCGCCGGCGCATTGGGCAACGTTCTCGTAGACCTTCAGGTCCTCGTAATGGTGCCCGTCGGAGAAGCCCTTCACGGAGGCCAGGATCATCCCGGGATTGAGTTCCTGGATGCGGGCCCAGGAGAAGCCCATCCGGTCCAGCGCCCCGGGGCCGAAATTCTCGACCATCACGTCGGAATCCTGGATCAGCTTCTCCAGCACCTCCTTGCCGGCCTGGGTCTTGGTGTCCAGCGTCAGCGAGCGCTTGTTGGAGTTGAGCATCGTGAAGTAGAGCGCGTCCGCATCCTCGACGTGGCGCAGCTGCGTGCGGGTCACGTCGCCCGCGCCCGGCCGCTCGACCTTGATCACGTCGGCGCCGAACCACGCCAGCAGCTGCGTGCAGGCGGGGCCGGCCTGAACGTGGGTGAAATCGATGATCTTGATCCCGTCCAACGGCTTGCTCATCTGGCGTTCTCCCTTGCGCGTTGAGGTTTGCGGTCTTCGGACGGTCCCGGTTTCCGGTCAGGATCCGTTCGGAAGGGCTTCGAGTTCGGCCACCCGCTGGCGCAGGCGTTTCTCCTCGCTCCAGCGTTCGGTCTCGTCGCGGATCACCGCGACGATGCCGGTCACCCGGTCCGACGCGTCCCGGATCATCCCGACCGTGAAGGCGATGGAGAGCTGGCGGCCGTCCTTGTGGATCGCCGGCACCCGCAGGGTCTCGGCCCCGTAGCGGGTGGTGCCAGTCCGCATGGTCTTGGCGTAGCCGTCCCAGTGGCGGCGGCGGTGGCGCTCCGGCGTGATCAGATCGAGGGTCTGCCCGAGGGCGTCCGCCGCGGTGAAGCCGAAGATCCGCTCGGCCGCCGGGTTCCAGACCGTGATCGCCCCCTCCGGATCGGCCACCACCACGGCGTCGCCGATGGCGGCGACGAGTCCCGTGAGGTCGTCCCCGGCGGGGCGGTCCAGCATGGTGTCAGCGTCCGACACGGACGGCCCAGCGGCGATGTCGAGCGGCCGGGACGCAGGCTGTGTCGGGGGCAACGAAGCTCGGGTCCGTCACTGCGGTCTCCCTGCGATACGGCGCTAAAGTTCCGGTCGGCCCGGAGCTCGTCACCGCGTCTCGCTGTGCGTCTTGGTATCTGGTATGCCAAATACCCTCCGACGTCAACCGCGAAGGCGCAAAACGGCATTTTGTTGCAAATCGGTTGTCACCCGGCGCGAGCCAGATCGCTGTCGGGAACAGGCCGCCGGACGGCCCGGATCGACACCGCGAGCGCAGCCGGCTGAGCGCGAGATCCATCGCCCTTCGGAACGGCGGGCTGCCCTGGTTTGCTTCGCTGTGCTCGCCAGGGCGGTGAGGCTGAAGGCTTTCGCGCGAGCTCAGGGGCGCGGCCAGCGCAAGCCGGCCTTCTCAGATTCGCCGCTTTCCGGGGGCAGGAGCCGCGCAGCCAGACAGCACGGGCCGGCGTTTCGGCAATCCGCCCTGGAGACCACCCCGGTGATCCGTTTCGAGAAAGTCAGCAAGGTCTACCGCACCGACGGCCACAAGCGGACGATCCTGGAGCAGGTATCGTTCACCCTGAAGCCCGGCATTTCCTACGGCATCCTCGGCATCAACGGCGCCGGCAAATCGACCACGATGCGGCTCATCGCCGGGACCGAGGATCCGACCCGGGGGCGGATCCATCGCGGCCTGCGGATCTCCTGGCCGCTGGGCTTCGCCGGCGGCTTCCATCCGAAGATGACCGGCCGCGACAACGTCATGTTCGTCGCCCGGATCTACGGCGAGGATCCGCGCCGCGTGCTCGACTTCGTGGAGGACTTCTCCGAGCTCGGCAGCTATCTCGACGTGCCGATCTACACGTATTCGTCCGGCATGGGCGCCCGGCTCGCCTTCGGCATGAGTATGGCGATCCCGTTCGACTGCTACCTGATCGACGAGATCACCTCCGTGGGTGACGCGCGATTCTCGAAGCGCTGCGACGAGGTCTTCTCCCAGCGGCGCAAGAACGCCGACATCATCATGGTCTCGCACTCGATGGAGACCATCCGCCAATGGTGTACGCAGGGCCTCGTCCTGCTCAACGGGCGGGCGATCATCTACGAGGACGTGAACGACGCGATCGAGGTCTATCGGCGCCTCAACGCCTGAATGATCGCAGCCGCGAAGACATGCTTTTGCCGCCTCCCCGTGCGAGAGGCATCCGACGCGAGCGTTTCGGCGCGGTCGAGGGCCCGGTGACGGGCCGGCCGTCGAGTCCGGGGAGGCCGGGGATCAGGTCATGAATATGGAGATCCGGAAAGCCGAGGGGCAGCCGCTGACGACCGCGGACCGCCAGCAGGCGGTCACCGAATCGTTGCGGCAGATCGCCCGCATGTCGCGGTTCGTCGACCGCAAGAAGGGCATCCGGTCCTACCAGAGCCACGTCAAGAACGATCCCTGGATCCCGATCCTGTTCGTGATCTGCTTCGTGCTGCCGACCTTGGTCGGGGCGGTCTATTTCGGTCTGATCGCGTCCGACCGCTACGTCAGCGAGGCCCGGTTCGCGATTCGCCCGGCACTCGGCACGGCCGACAAGGCGGCGCCGGATTCGGTCGGCACCTCGTCGGGTGTCCCGAGCCAGATGGTGGCGCAGGACACGCTGATCACCAACGAATACATCCACAGCCGGCCGATGATCGAGGCGATCGAGGCGAAGCTGCCGATCCGCGAGTGGTTCAGCCGCGACAGCATCGACTATTTCTCGCGCTTCGACGCCGAGAAGCCGATCGAGAAGTTCCTTCGCTACTGGAAGCGGCGTGTCGGCGTCGACGTCGAATCCGGCTCCGGCATCATGTCGCTGACGGTCGAGGCCTTCGACCCCGACGAATCCCTCGCCATCGCGAAAGCCGTGATGACCGAGGCGGAGCGGATGGTGAACGACCTCAGCGTGAAGGCGCGCGAGGATGCGGTCGCCGAGAGCTCCCGCGAGCTGAAAATCGCCGAAGATCGCATGACCAAGATCCGCCTGGCGATGCGCGACCTGCGCAACCGCGAAGGCGTGCTCGATGCCCAGAAGTCGAACGAGGCGAACCTCAAGATCGTGTCCGAGCTGCGGGCGGCCCGCATCAACCTTGCGGTCCAGCTCGCCATCGGCCAGCGCGACCTCGGTCCGGAATCGCGCCGCATCATCGACATCAAGCAGCAGATCAAGGATCTCGACGAGAACATCGCCCGGATCGAGCGGCAATCGGCCAGCCAGGATCCGGAGCAGAAGCGCCTGCTCTCGGACGCGCTCACCCGGTTCGAGGCCCTCGAGAACGACCGCAAGAACGCCGAGAAGTACTACCAGCAGGTGCTGACCGCCCACGAGCGCGCCCGCATCGTCGCCGCCCGGCAGATCGAGTTCTTCAGCCCGATCGTCGAGCCCGTGAAGGCGGAATCCTCGGTGGAGCCGCGGCGGATCCTGTTGATCAGCCTGGTCACCGCGGGCGCGGCCGTGCTGTTCGCCGCCTCGATGTTCGCCCGGAAGATGATGAACTGAGCCGGAGCGCCTTCGACGAAGCACTCTGCGCCGCGTCGAAGGAGACGCGGCGCTCGGCCCGGCTCAGCCGCGTACCGCCGCGCCGGTCCAGCCCTCGGCGCGCCAGCCTTCGGCCCGCTCGTCGAGGTCGATCGAGCCGGCGCGATCGAGGATCGCCATCACCCGGTCGGCCTGGTGGTCCTCGGCCCGCACCGTCACGAGGGTCCCGCCGCGGCGCACGCCTTCGGCATAGGTCTCGGCCTCGCCCTCGGTGAGTCCGGCGCCCGTGAGGCCGCCGATCAGCCCGCCCGCCGCGGCGCCGACGCCCGCACCCGTCACGGCCGCGATCAGCCAGCCCGCCGCGACCACCGGCCCGAGGCCGGGAATCGCCAGCAGCCCGAGCCCCGCCAGCAATCCGGCGCCGCCCCCGAGCACCGTGCCGACGGTCGCGCCCGTCCCGGCGGCGTCCACCGGATCGACCACGTCGGGCTTCGGATCGCCGAAGGGCTGATCCCGGGGCGTATCCGATCCCGCCCGGTTCGCCAGGATGCTGATATCGGCATGGGGCACGCCCGCGGCCTCCAGCTGGTCGACCACGCCGGCGGCGGTGTCGTACTCGTCGAACAGGGCGGTCAGGACACGGGCGGCCATGCGGGATCCCTCGATCGGTGGGCTGCCGCCCGGTTGCGCGACGACGATGCCGCGGCGGGACAAGCGGCTGAAGCCATGCGGGTTCCGCCCACGCCGGCCCGGTTCTTAACGGCGCGCTAACCATCCGCTCGGCAGATCTTGCCGGGTCCGCCCCCGGGATTCCCCCGGGCGGACGGCGATGGATCGAGAACGATGGCGGAGACGGCGAGCGCGCCGGCCAGGGGCGGGGCGATGGGCGGGGCCGCCTCGGTCCTGAGTCAGCTCGCGCTGCCGACCCGCGGCGACCTCCACGCGCTGTCCAAGCGCTCGGACCTCATGTTCGCCACGGGCGTCATGGGCATCCTGGCGGTCCTGATCTTCCCGCTGCCGGCGGTGCTGCTCGACCTGCTGCTGGCGGTCTCGATCATCACCTCGGTGCTGATCATGATGACCGGCCTGTCGATCGACAACCCGCTGGAATTCACCGTCTTCCCGACGCTGCTGCTCATCGCCACGATGCTGCGGCTGGCGCTGAACCTCGCCTCGACCCGCCTGATCCTGGGCCATGGCCACGAGGGCACGGCGGCGGCCGGCCACGTCATCGAGGCCTTCGGCAACTTCGTGATGGGCGGCAACTTCGTCATCGGGATCATCGTGTTCGCGATCCTGATCATCGTGAACTTCGTGGTCATCACGAAGGGCTCGGGCCGCATCGCCGAGGTCGCGGCCCGCTTCACCCTCGATGCGATGCCCGGCAAGCAGATGGCGATCGACGCCGACCTGTCGGCCGGCCTGATCGACGAGAAGGTCGCCAAAGCCCGCCGGGCCGCCCTGGAGGAGGAATCCTCGTTCTTCGGCGCCATGGACGGCGCCTCGAAATTCGTCCGCGGCGACGCGGTCGCCGCCCTGCTGATCACCTTCATCAACGTGGTCGGCGGCATCGTCATCGGGGTGGCGCAGCAGGGCATGAGCTTCGGCGACGCCGCCAAGAGCTACACCCTGCTCACCATCGGCGACGGGCTGGCGAGCCAGGTCCCGGCCTTGATCGTCTCCACCGCGGCCGGCATCCTGGTCTCGAAGGCGGGCGTGCGCGGCTCGGCCGACAAGGCGCTCGGCAAGCAGCTCGCGCATTACCCCAAGGCGCTCGGCATGTCGGCGGCCGTGATGTTCCTGATCGCGCTCCTGCCCGGCATGCCGATGCTGCCGTTCCTGCTGCTCGGCGGCGGAGCCGGCTACGCCGCCTGGCGCACCAACAAGACCGCCAAGGAGGCCCCGCCGCTGGACGCCCAGGGCGCCCCGATGGACGCCAAGGCGGTCGCGGCCGCCGCGACCGCCGCCAAGGAGGAGACGGTCACCGACCTGCTCAAGCTCGACGACCTCAAGCTCGAGATGGGCTACGCGCTCCTCGCCCTGGTCAACGGCGAGGGCCAGGACCGGCTCACCGACCAGATCAAGGCGCTGCGCCGCCAGCTCGCGGCCGAGCTGGGCTTCGTGATGCCGTCGGTGCGGATCCTCGACAACGTCCAGCTCGACGCCAATTCCTACGTGGTCCGGGTCAAGGAGATCGAGGCCGGCACGGGCCGGATCTTCCCGGGCCAGTTCATGGCCATGGATCCGATGGGCGGCCAGGTCCAGCTGCCCGGCCAGCACATGCTGGAGCCGACCTTCGGCCTTCCCGCCACATGGATCGACGCGTCCCTGCGCGACCAGGCGCAGCTCAAGGGCTACACGGTGGTGGATGCCGCCACCGTGGTCTCGACCCACCTCACCGAGGTGATCAAGGCCCATGTCTCCGAGCTCCTCAACCATGTCGAGGTCTCGAAGCTGCTGCGCGAGCTGCCCAAGGAGCATGCCGAGCTGCTCAAGGAGATCGTGCCCTCGCAGATCTCGACCACCGGCGTGCAGCGCGTGCTGCAGTTCCTGCTCTCCGAGCGCGTGTCGATCCGCGATCTCGGGGCGATCGTGGAGGGGATCGCGGAAGTCGCCGGCGCGGTAAAGAACCCGCGCGACGTGGTCGAGCATGTCCGCGCCCGGCTCGGCCGGCAGATCTGCGCCCAGTACCAGGACCAGAACAGCACCCTGCCGATCATCACCCTGTCGCCGGCCTGGGAGCAGGCCTTCATGGAATCGATCGTCGGCGAGCGCGAGGAGCGCTACCTCGCGATGCAGCCCTCGAAGCTCAGCGAGTTCGTCACCGCGGTCCGCGACCGCTTCGAGGCCGCCGCCCGCCAGGGCGAGATGCCGGTTCTGGTCACCTCGGCCCAGTCCCGGCCGTTCGTGCGCTCGATCATCGAGCGCTTCCGCCGCGAAACCCCGGTGATGAGCCAGGCAGAGATCCACCCGCGGGCGCGGCTGCGCACGGTGGGGTCGATCTGAGGGGTGGCGGGCTGGGGGCTAACCGGCAGCGCACCGGGCAAAGCTCGTCGCCCAACGATTTGAGAGTTGGACGGACGGCGAAACAGGCGCCTTGTCATCCCGGGGCCGCGCAGCGGAACCCGGGATCCATAACCGCTGACAGATCGAAACCCGGCACCGTCGGCGTATCTGGATTCCGGGCTCGCCTCGGGCGCCCCGGAATTGTCTGTTGGAGGTCTGCTAGTTTGGGGGTGTTCCGCGCCAGCGGGATGCCTGGTCCGGGTGGCCACCCGGACCAGGCGCGAAGCGCCGACCGTCCCGGAATAGGGCTGCAACGCCCGTCGTCATCTCGGTCGGCGCTTCGCTTCCCGTGTCACGCTTGATGAGTTGCCTGGGCCCCTCGGCCAGCCGGCCTGACGCCCGCAGACAATCGCAAGCCATCCCAAGATAGCCCCCATGCCGGCCGCCGCCAACACACCCGAGCCCGCCCCGAGATTCGCCGTCCAGGCCGCCGTCCAGCCCGACACCGCATCCGCCGCCCCGCCGATCCCCACCCGCTTCCTCGGCTGCGATGTCGGCAAGGCCGGCATCGTGGTGTTCGACAGCCGCGATGCCAGCCTCCGGACCCTGCCCAACCAACCCGACAGCCTCGCCGCCTTCGCGGCCGGCCTCGACCCGACCTGCCTGGTCGTGTGCGAGGCCACCGGCGGTTACGAGGACGCCCTTCTGGCCGCTCTGCTCACGGCCGGATGCCCCGCCCACCGGGCCGACGCCCGCAAGGTCAAGGCCTTCATCCGCTCGTTCGGCACCCTGGCCAAGAGCGACACCCTCGATGCTCGCGCGCTCGCCCACGACGCCCAGGAACGCCACGCACGCCTCGCCCGCTGGCAGGCCCCCGACCCGGACCGCGAACGCCTGCAGACCCTGGTGCTCACCCGAACCGACCTGGTGGCCCAGCGCACCGCCTGCACCAACCGTCTGGCCGCCCCCGGCGCCGAGCCGGTGCGGACCTGCCTGGAGGCGCTGCGAACCTGCCTCGACACCCAGATCCAGGCCCTCGACGCCGCCATCGCCGCGCTGGTGCGCGCCGCCGCCGAACTCGTCCGCGCCGAGCGGGTCCTGCGCGCCATCCCGGGCATCGGCGCCACCACCGCCGCCGCCCTGATCGGTCTCATGCCCGAACTCGGCCGCATCGACCGCCGTCAGGCCGCCGCCCTGGCCGGAGAAAATCCACCAACCAGAGCGGCGCCACCGACGCCTATCGCCGAACCCGCGGCGGCAGGCCCGAGGTCAAGCGCACCCTGTTCATGGCCGCGATGGCGGCCAGCCGCCACAACCCCATCCTCCGGGACGCCTACCGGCGCCTGCGCGACGCCGGAAAGAAGCCCATCGTCGCCATCACAGCCCTCATGCGACGCCTCATCGTCATCGCAAACGCACGCCTGCGCGACGCATACGCTCAAGCCGCCGCCAACTGAGTTGATGACGCAGTGGATGATCCGTCGATCGGGACGAGGTTCAGCAGAGGCCGTGAGCCAAGCGCTCGCCCCCGGCCCGCCGGCCTCAGACCGCCTTCTGCTTCAGCTCGCGCTCCAGCTCGTGCGCGTCGAGCCCCGGCACGACCACCGGCGGCTCCGGCACGGTCGAGGGCACCGAGGCGGGTGCCGCGATGGCGGCGGCAAGGCGCGAGCGCTCGAACAGCACCACAACGATCACCGAGATCAGCGCCGGGATCCAGAAGTAGAAGATCCGGAAGATGATCACCGCCGCGATGATCGCGTCCTTCTGGGCGTCGTCGGTGATGTGCATCGCCGTGATGAACACGATCTCGAACACGCCGAGGCCGCCCGGGGCGTGCGAGGCGAGCGCCACCGAGAACGAGGCGAGGAAGATCGCGAGGACCGGGATGAAGCCGGGGTTCATCGCCTCCGGCAGGGCGAAGTAGATGATGCCCGCGGCACCCAGCAGCTCCAGCGGCGCCGCCAGCAGCTGGCGCGCCATGATGCCGGGCCGGGGATATTCGAGCTTGAACGAGCGGATATGCAACGGCCGCAGGCGCAGGATCGAGCCGAGCACGTAGAGCGCCACGAAACCCAGCATGCAGAACCCGACGACCAGCGCCGTCTTCGGATCGGTCAGGAAGCCCGGCAGCTTGCCCTCGAGGCGCGTCAGCAGGTTCGGGTCCACCACCAGGGTGAAGCCGCCGAGCAGGACCGTGCCGAGGAAGAACGTGAAGGAGCACAGGGCCACCAGCACGGCGACCTGGGCGGCCGAGAGGCCCTTGGCCGTGTAGGCCCGGTAGCGCACCAGGGCGCCGGAGAAGACCGAGGCGCCGATATTGTGCGACAGCGCGTAGGTGGTGAAGGAGCAGAGCGAGACGAACAGCCACGAGATGTGGCGCACGCCCAGATGCAGCAGGGCGATCCGGTCGTACCAGGCGAGGGCCGCGTAGGCCACGAGGGTCGAGATCGCCGCCAGCAGGATGCGATGCGGGGGGATCGCCAGGATCGCGGACCAGATCGCCGCCAGCGATGTGGTCTTCAGCTCTTGGTAGAGAAAGTAGCCCGATACCACGACCGCTGCGAGGCCGATCAACGGCCAGATGAACTCGCTGAGCTTCTTCATGTACACCGACGCCCCGGGGAGAGCCCCTGATGCGCCGCCATGCAATGCGCCGCAAGCGGATCGAGGCCATCGCGATCCCCCTTGTCAGGTGATCGTGACGGTTTCGTGCCGCGTTGCCGGCACATCACACACGGACTGGGCGAAAAGGCGCTCGGAGGGCGCAACGCGCGGGTGCGCGAGGCCCGATCGGGCGTCTCAGCCGCGGGCGCGGTTGAGGCCGATTCCGTCCATCGCGGCCTGGTCGCGGATCGCCTCGGCGGCGCGCTCGGCGGTGCGCTCCCGGTCGTTCAGGATCTCGACCTTCTTCAGCTCCTCGAAGGCCTCGCCGAGCTCGGCCTTGGCCTCGGCCAGCTGGCCTTCGAGCGCCTGGGCGGATTGGCGCATGTTGTCCCGGCGGCCGGCGGCGGCGCGCGCGTAGGTCGGGTAGGCGAAATGCCCGACATCGGTGATGCCGGCGCGGGCTTCCTCGACGGCGACTTCCCGGTCGAGCTCCACCGCCATGCGCTGGAAGTCGGCCATCATCATCTCGATCTGGGTCACACGCCGCCGCTTCTCATCAACCTGGAAGCGACGCAGCCGGATCAGCGTGTCACGCGATTTCATTGGGACGCTCACTCCACGCAACGCTCGGGGCCGCGCCAGGGACCATGCCCGGCCCGTGCCCTAAGCAGGATCGCGACGGCGAACCTGCTCAGACCCTGGTTCCGCATCACTCAATGCACCCAAGCGGTTACCGCTTCGCTGCATGATGCCTAGGCCCCGCCGACGATCTGGCTGAGCCGGGCGTAACCATCGCTGATGGACGTTGCTTCTTCCTTACCCTGCCCCAGAAAAGCCTCAAGATCCGGCATGAGCGCCACCGCCTCGTCGACCTCCTGGGACGAGCCCGCCCGGTAGGCGCCCAGCCGGATCAGCTCCTCCATGTCGGCGTAGGTCGAGAGCACCCGGCGAGCCCTGCGGACCACCGGCAAATAGGCCGGATCGCAGGAGCGCGGCATGGTCCGGGAGACCGAGCGCAGCACGTTGATCGCGGGATAGCGCCCGCGCTCGGCGATGGCCCGCTCCATCACGATGTGCCCGTCGAGGATGCCGCGGACCGCGTCGGCCACCGGCTCGTTGTGGTCGTCGCCCTCGACCAGCACGGTGAACAGGGCCGAGATCGTGCCGAGGCCGACCCCGGGTCCGGCGCGCTCCAGAAGCCGCGGCAATTCCGAGAAGACCGTGGGCGTGTAGCCCTTGGCGGTGGGCGGCTCGCCGGCGGCCAGCCCGATATCGCGCTGGGCCATGGCGAAGCGGGTGATCGAATCGATCATGCACAGCACCTTCGCGCCCTGGTCGCGAAAATGCTCGGCGACCGAGAGGGTCACGTAGGCGGCGTTGCGGCGCATCAGCGCCGGCTCGTCCGAGGTCGCCACCACGACCACGGAGCGGGCCAGGCCGGCGGCGCCGAGATCGTCCTGCAGGAATTCCTGCACCTCGCGGCCGCGCTCGCCCACAAGGCCGATCACCGCCACGTCGGCGGCGGTGTAGCGGGCCAGCATCGACAGCAGCACCGACTTGCCGACACCGGAGCCGGCGAAGATGCCCATCCGCTGGCCGGCGCACATGGTCAGAAAGGTGTTGATGCACCGGACCCCGAGGTCCAGCGGTCCGCCGACCCGGGTGCGGGCATGGGCCGGGGGCGGGTCGGCGCGCAGCGCATAGACGTCCGGTCCCTGCGGCAGGGGCCCGAGCCCGTCCACCGGGCGTCCGAGCGCGTCGACCACCCGCCCGAGCCAGGCGCTCGACGGCCGGATCGCCCCCGCCGATTCGTCGCGCACATAGGCCGGGCAGCCGCGGCGGACGCCTTCCAGGGAGCCGAACGGCATCGCGAGCGCGCGGTCGCCCTGGAATCCGATGATCTCGCAGGGCACCAGCCCGAGGCCGTTGGCGCCCTCCACGTCGATCCGGCCGCCGAGCCGCATGGCGGCCACAGGCCCCGCGACCTCGACCAGGAGCCCGCGGATCGCCACGACCCGGCCGAAGGTCTCGAGCACCTCGATCCGGTCGAGGGCCGCCTGGGCCGCGGCGAGGTTGGTAACGGACCTTGCCGGATCCTGTGTCATCGGCGTGGCTCTCAACGCTTCGTTTACCGGCCTCCTTAACACTGCGGTCATCGGGCTCGTAGCGGCCCGGTCCGAGCTCCGGCGTCAGCCGGACTTCACGAAGTCGTGGGGCTGTGTCCGCAGGGACACAGCCGGGACCGGGTCGTTTCGGGGGAGACACTTACGCCCAAACGCGTGGGCGTCCCGGTCGCGAATGGAGCGGAATCATGGCCCCGAGCGCCGTGGAGGAACCCTATTCCTCCCGTCAAGCTCACGGGCCGGTGAACGAGACGCTTGCGGGTGGGAATCAGGTTTTGTTAACGATTAATCCATAGCGTTCCACGTCAAGAGCGACGGAGCGCCCGTCCACAGGCCGGTGGCGGGTGATCGGTGGGGACGTGTCTGCGCGCTGATGCGGCCGGCTGGGCTGGGGACCGACGATGCGGGTACTTTTGATCGAGGACGATAGCGCGACCGCGCAGAGCATCGAGTTGATGCTCAAGTCCGAGAACTTCAACACCTATACCACCGACCTGGGCGAAGAGGGCATCGACCTCGGCAAGCTCTACGATTACGACATCATCCTCCTCGATCTGAACCTGCCCGACATGTCGGGCTACGAGGTCCTGCGCAACCTGCGGGTGGCGAAGGTGAAGACGCCGATCCTGATCCTCTCCGGCATGGCCGGGATCGAGGACAAGGTGAAGGGTCTGGGCTTCGGGGCCGACGATTACCTCACCAAGCCGTTCCACAAGGACGAGCTGGTGGCCCGGATCCACGCCATCGTGCGCCGCTCGAAGGGCCACGCCCAGTCGGTGATCACGACCGGCGACCTGATCGTGAACCTCGATCAGAAGACCGTCGAGGTCGGCGGCGCCCGGGTGCACCTGACCGGCAAGGAGTACCAGATGCTGGAACTTCTCTCGCTCCGGAAGGGCACGACGCTCACCAAGGAGATGTTCCTCAACCATCTCTACGGCGGCATGGACGAGCCCGAGCTGAAGATCATCGACGTGTTCATCTGCAAGCTGCGCAAGAAGCTCGCCAACGCCAGCCAGGGCAAGAACTACATCGAGACCGTCTGGGGCCGCGGCTACGTGCTGCGCGAGCCGATGGACGCCGAGGAGCGCATGGCGGTCTGATCCACCCGGGTCAGCGTGCCTCTCGAAAAACCCCGTGCGGCTCGGCCGCGCGGGGTTTTCGTTTTTTGCGCATCGTCCCGAAAGGTGGCTGCCGGCTTTCGGAAAAAGACGCTGCCGACTTGAGCCCTACCGAACCCCGGTCGCGGAAAAGATCTGGGCGGCCGGGGCGACCACGACGTAGCCGCCGCAGGGCGCGGTCCGGGTGATCACCGCGCTGGCGACGCCCCAGACATAGGTCCCGCCGCGATCCTGCGCGACGACGGGTCCGCCGGAATCCCCGAAGCAGATCCGGGCGCCGTTCGCCCGGGCGATGGTCAGGCCGGTGTTGCTGGCCGCCACCGGGGTCAGGGTCGCGGTGCGCAACCGCCCGACGCCCCGCCCGGACAGGCCGGCCCCCGCGATCCGAAGCGACTTCGGCAGGCGGCGGGGATCGGCCGCGAGCGGCACCGGGCGCCGGTCGCGCACCGGCTCGGTCAGGCGCAGAACCGCGAGATCGAGGGACAGGTCGGCGAGGCTCACGTCGGGCGCCGCGTTCGGCAGCATCTCGCCGGGATCGGGGCTGTAGCGCGCCGCGACCCGGGCGCCGTAGACCGGCCGCGCCGGCTCGGTGCCGCGGAAGAACACGACCAGCGCGCCGAGCGGATCGCCGTTCACGCAATGCGCCGCGGTGAGCACGAGGTCCGGGGCGATCAGGATCCCGGTGCAGCGTGTGAGCCTCTGCGCCTCCTCGGGCTGGGTGATCGTCCCGATGGCGACGGTGGCCTGCGCCAGCGCGTCCCGCCCCGCGGGCGCCCCGCCGTCGATGGCGGCGGCCGGGCCGGCCGACCCGAACCCGATCGTCGCTGCGAGCGCCGCCCCTGCGAGCCGCGTCCCGATGGTCCTGATTGTGGTGGTCGTCACGCGCGAACCTTAACTGCCCGAGCCCCCGCAACCACAGATGCGGCACGGAGCGGCCGACGCAAGCGGGCGCGTGGACGCGGTCCGCTCAGCGCGCCACGGTCCAGGTGCTGGTGCCGTCCTTGTTGTCCTTCACCGACACGCCCATGGCGGCGAGCGCATCGCGGGCCCGGTCGGAGGCCGCCCAGTCCTTGGCGGCCCGGGCGGCCCGGCGCTCGGCGATCAGCGCCTCGACGGCGGCGACATCGATCCCGGCCGCGGCGACCTGATCCTGCTCGCGGTCGCTGCGGGTGCGCGTGAGCAGGCCGAACAGGTTCGCGCCGGCCCGCAGCGAAGCCGCCTCGTCGGATCCGTGCAGCGCGTTGATCGCCGCCGGCGTGTTAAGGTCGTCGCACAGCGCGTCGAGCACCGTGGCCGGCACCGTCTCGGCGGCCGGTGTATCCCCGGCGGCATTGTACCAGCGGTCGAGCACCCGGCTCGATTCCTCGAGACCGCGCAGGGTCCAGTCGATCGGCTGCCGGTAATGCGTCTTCAGCATGGTCAGGCGGACCACTTCCCCCGGCCAGTCCTTCAGCACGTCGCGGATGGTGATGAAGTTGCCGAGCGACTTCGACATCTTCTCGCCCTCCACCTGCAGGAAGCCGTTGTGCAGCCAGACATTGGCCATCACCGGCGTCCCGAAGCAGCAGCGCGATTGCGCCACCTCGTTCTCGTGGTGGGGGAAGATCAGGTCGATGCCGCCGGCATGGATGTCGAAGGTTTTTCCGAGGTGCTTGGCCGACATGGCCGAGCACTCGATATGCCAGCCCGGGCGCCCCGGCTCGGCGATGCTGGCTGGTGACGGCCAGGACGGCTCACCGGGCTTCGAGGGCTTCCACAGCACGAAATCGAGGGGCGAGCGCTTGTAGGGCGCGACCTCGACCCGGGCGCCGGCCTCCATCTCGTCCAGCGGACGCTTCGACAGGCGGCCGTAATCCGGCATGGCCGGCACGTCGAACAGCACGTGCCCCTCGGCCACGTAGGCGTGGCCGCCCGCGACCAGCGCGTCGATCATCGCGCGCATCTCGCCGATGTGATCGGTGGCCCGGGGCTCGATGAAGCGGGGCGGCTCGCCCGGCACGTTCACGTCCTCAGGCATCAGGATACCGAGATCACGGATGTCCCGGTGGAACTGCTCCAGCGTCCTGTCGGTGAGCTCGCGGATGGTGATGCCGCGCTCGGCCGCGCGGACATTAATTTTGTCGTCCACGTCCGTGACGTTGCGGGCGTAGGTGACGTGTGCCGGCCCGTAGAGGTGGCGCAGCAGCCGGAACAGCAGGTCGAAGACGATGATCGGGCGCGCGTTGCCGATATGCGCGAAGTCCCAAACGGTCGGGCCGCAGGCATACATCCGCACCTGGGCGGGATCGATCGGCGCGAACGCCTCCTTGGCACCGCTGAGCGTGTTGTAGAGCCGCAACATCGGCGCCATGAAACCCATCCCCTTCCGGCGCCGCGGCCGATGATCGACGCCGCGCCGTCGCCGGAAAACCGGCCCTGCCTTCAACGACCTGCGGGCCCTGCGAGGCGAAGAACGGCCGAACCTTGGCGCCTCCGGCCCTGCCACAGGGGCCCGCTGTTGCACTGCGGCGACGGTGCCGCGCGCCCGATGGGGCTAACGCAAAAGCGTGAGGAATTCGAGATGGCCCTCGCACGTGCCGGGTAAGCCTTCCTTAACCGCGCCGTCGGACCGTCCGGACCAAGCTCCTCACACCCAAGATACTGTGCCCAAGGATCTTCGATGCGACGCACGGCCGCCGGATATTTCGTCATCGCCGCTGCCCTGGCCACGGCTTGCCTCGCGCAAGGCGCGTTCGCCGGCAGCGACGGCGAGACGCCCGCGAAGGTGCCGGCCCATGTCGAGAAGACGTTCCTGATCCCGTCGAGCGACGGCTACGGCGTCGGCGATTGCTTGACGACGCCCGGCAGCGAGTGCGGCCAGGTCGTCGCCAATGCCTGGTGCGAGGCCCAGGGCTACGCCGCCGCCAACACGTTCGGGATCGCCGCCGCCGACGAGTATACCGGCGCCATCGAGCAGCCGGTCTCGACCCCGTCGGAGCGCCCGATCCGCATCACCTGCCGGGACTGACGGGCGCCCCGGCCGCGTGCCGTCAGCCCTTCACGAAGTCCGCGCATTTCGGTGCCGGCTCGGTGCCCCAGGGCGCCAGCGGCACCGCCGACGTCGAGTTCTTCGGCGATCCCTGGATGACCTTATCCGAATAGACCATGTAGATCAGCGTATTGCGTTGGGCATCACAGCCGCGCACGATCTGCATCGACTTGAAGATCAGCGAACGCCGCTCGCTGAACACGACCTCGCCCTGGCTCAGCTTGCCCTTGAAGGCGATCGGCCCGGTCTGGCGGCAGGCCAGCGAGATATCGGAGACGTCCTCGGCCAGGCCGAGCGTCCCCTTGATGCCCCCCTTCTCCGGCTGCGTGTACCAGCAGGCGACCCCCGACACCGCCGGGTCGTCGATGCCGTAGACCACGAGCTTGTCGTTGGGGGTCAGGGGCCGCCAGACCGTGGATTTGGAGAAGATCCGGTCCGGCTCCTGAGCCGAGGCCGGTCCGGCCGCCGAGAGGCCGAGGGCGACAAGCCCAACATAGGTGAGACTCCGAAACCACATCACGGGTCAATTCCCTGCTCAAGCGCGCGGCCCGGATGTAGGAGGGGTGTCACCCGCTTACGAGGGGGCGTACACTCAAGCTGCTTCGGTCCCGAGGCCGGGGCAGGACAGCACCCGACCGAGGGGACCGCCGCATTTCCGACCACCGCGATGCAGCCGATGCTTGACCGCCCGATCGTCCGTTCGCTCGGCCGCCTCATCTTGAGCGCGGCGCTTGCGTTCGGTCTGTCCCAGAGTCTCGATACCGCCCGGGCGCAGGACGCTCCGGTCGGCCAGCCCGTCGCCGGGGAGGCGAAGCCCGGCGCGCCGCAACTGCCCTCGCCCGCCTGCCGGCGCTACCGGGCCGAGCTCGCCTCCGTCCAGAACGGTGCCAGCACGACCCGCGCGCTCAACGACGAGATCGGGCGGCTGGAAGCCTATTTCCGCGGGCTGAACTGCGAGGGCGGCAAGTTCCTCTTCTTCGACACGCGCCCGCCCCAGTGCGGCGCCGTGGAGCAGCGCATCCGCGCGCTCAAGGCCACCTATGGCGGCGCGGTGTTCGACGACAGCGGCGCCCGCAAGCGCGAGCTGCAGGGGCTCGTCACCGCCAATTGCCCGGCCCGGGAAACCTATGCCGGCACCGGCGAGACCTACGCCAAGGGCGGCCCGCAGACGGTTTGCGTGCGGACCTGCGACGGCGGCTTCTTCCCGATGCGCAACCTGCCCGAGGGCCGCGGCGGCGCCGACGAGATGTGCCAGGCGCTCTGCCCCGGCACCGAAGCGCAGGCCTATTCGATGCCCTACGGCGACGAGGCCCTGAAGCACGCCGCCTCGGTGAAGGGCAGCCGCGCCTATGTGAGCCTCGCTAACGCGTTCAAGTTCCGCAAGGAATTCGTCCCGAACTGCTCCTGCAAGCCCCAGAACCAGACCTGGGCGCAGTCGCTCGTGAAGGCCGAGAGCATGCTGGTGCGGCACAAGGGCGATATCTTCGTCACGCCCATGCAGGCCGAGGCCCTGTCGCGTCCGAAGGTGCGCCTGACCCTGGTCGGCCGGGCCGACCGGACCGCGGCCGAGCTCGCCGCCGACGCCGCCGGACGCGCGGGGGTCGATATGAATGCCGGTGCGGGCGAGAAGGCCGGTGAGGCGAAGCCGGGCGAGGCCAAGGCAGCCGGCGCCAAGCCCGATCACGTCGCGGTGCGGATCATCGCCCCGGACATGATCGCGGTGCCCCAGCGGCTGACGCCCTGACGGAGTCTTGAGCGGCGGGCGCGGAACCATGGGCCGTTGAGCGGGTTCGGGTCGGCTCGATCCGAAACGAGGCCTCGATGCGGCTGCTGCGACTGATCCTTCTCACCGGTACGGTGCTCCCGGGCCTCGCCCTGATGCAGCCCGCGGGCGCATCCCCGGGCCCGATCCTCATGGCGCAGGGCGGCCCCGACGAGCGCGGCCCGCGCGGCGGCGAGCCTCCACATGGCGGCCCGCGTCCGGAACGGCCGCCGCAGGAGCGTCCGGGTCCGCCGCCAGGCCCGCCGCCTGCCGCGCGCGAGCGGCCCGAGCCGCGGCCGGAGCGCGCCCCGCCGCCGCGCGAACGTCCCGAACCGCCGGCCCAGCGGCAGCCCCAGGCCGAGCCGCCCCCGCGCGAGCGCGCGCCCGAGCGCCGGCCGGACCGGCAACCGGACATCCAGGAGCGCGCGGCACCGGAGCGTCCGGCGCCGGAGCAGCGGCGCACGCCCGAGCGTCCCCCCGCCGATCGTCCCGGGCCGGACCGGAGGGATCCCGACCGGCCGCCGCCGCGCGATCCGGCACCCGCGCCGCGGGCAGCGCCCGAGCGTCCCGCCCAGCCGCAGCGCGGGCCGGATCAGGACCGCCGGGCACCGGATCAGGAGCGGGCCGCCCCCCGCACCGCGCCGAACCCACCCGCCCAGCTCCAGCGGGCTCCCGATCAGGAGCGCCGGGCACCGGGCGAGGAGCGCGCGGCCCCCGACGCTGCGCCGGACGCGCCCGCGCGGCGCCGTGATCCCGCCCCGGATCGCGGGGCACCCACGCAGCGCCCCGGTGGCCCCGACGCCGCACCGCCGCCCAACGCGGCACCCGGCGTTCCGGGCCGTCCGGTCCAGCGCCTCGATGCCCAGCCCGGCGCCGCGCCGCCGCCGAATGCGGAGCCCGGACGTCCCGTGCCGCCCAACATGGCACCGGGCGTGCCCGGCCGTCCCGTGCAGCGTCCGGATGCCCAGCCCGGCGTTCAGACACAGCCGGGCGCCGAGCCCGCACGCCCGCTGCCGCCCAACATGGCGCCGGGGGTGCCCGGCCGCCCCGTCCAGCCGCCGGGACCGCCGCCCGACCCGAACGCCCCGCCCCCGCCGCTTGGCGCACAGCCGGGCCAGCCGCCCGCCGGCGGGCCGGGCGGACGCGGCGCGTTCAACACGCCGGGCCAGCCCGGCTACGTCCCGGGCGGTTTCCGCGCGGATGACGACGTGCGCGACTACGATCAGGTCCGGCGCGACCGGCGCGAGTTCAGCGAGGGCGGCCGGACTTTCTACCGGGAGCCCGGCCGCATCATCGTCCGGGACCGCGACGGCTACCTGATCCGCCACGACGAGAACGAGCGGTTCCGCGACCTCGACCCGCGGGGCTTCCGGTCCGAGCGGCGCGGCGCCGACTTCTACAGCTTCATCGACCGGCCGGGCGGCGAGCAGATCGTCACCGTGACGGACGATGACGGCCGGCTGCTGCGCCGCTACCGCCGCTTCCGCGACGGCCGGGAGGTGGTGATCATCGACAACAGCTATGCCGGGCCGCCGCGCCCGATCTACGACGACGTGGTCGTGCTGCCGCCGCCCGACATCCGCATCCCCCGCGACCGGTACGTGGTCGAGTACGAGCAGGCGGACGAGGGCGCGGTCTACGAGGCGCTGACCGCCCCGCCGGTCGTCGCCGTGGACCGCCGCTACACCCTGGATCAGGTCCGCTACAGCCCGGACCTGCGGGCCCGGATGCGCTCGGTGGATATCGACACGATCACGTTCGACACGGCCTCGTTCACGGTGACGCCGGACCAGGCGGCCCGGCTGTCGGTGATCGCGGCCGCGATCAACCGGGCGATCCGCGCCAACCCGCAGGAGGTGTTTTTGATCGAGGGCTACACCGACGCGGTGGGCTCCGACATCGACAACCTGTCCCTGTCGGACCGCCGGGCGCAATCGGTGGCGACCGTGCTGACCCAGCAGTTCCAGGTGCCGCCGGAGAACCTGACCACGCAGGGCTACGGCGAGCAGTACCTGAAGGTGAACACGCAGGGCGCCGCCCGGGAGAACCGGCGTGTCACGGTCCGGCGGATCACGCCGCTGCTGCAGCAGGGGACGGCGCAGGCCGCGCCGCGCTGAGCGGATCCGTCACGCCGTCAGGTCCCGCGCCCGGCGCGGGACTAGGCTGAGCAGCCCGAGCACCGCGAGCCCCGCGCCGATCCAGAGCGGGGCCGCGAGGCCGTAGCCCCGGTCGATCGCGAGGCCGCCGAGCCAGGTCCCGAAAGCCAGCCCGCCCGTGATCACCGAGGTGTGGAGGCTGTTCACCAGCGGCCCGGGATGGGCGACCCGCATCACCCGGGCGACCATGGCCGGGTTGAGGGAGACGCCGGTCAGGCCGATCACCAGGAAGGCGGCGACGCTGACGGCCGCATCGGTCGGGACAGCCGCGAAGCTCGCCAGGGCCGCGGCCAGGACGACGAGGCCGATGGCCAGGACGGGGATCGTGTGGCGGTCCGCCAGCCGGCCGACGATCAGATTGCCGATCACCGTCGCGACGCCGTAGGCGGCGAGCACGATCGGGATCAGCCGCGGCGCCAGCCCGGTCACCACGGTGAAGATGGCCGTGACGTAGCTGAAGGCCGCGAAGGTCGCCCCGATGATCAGCCCGCTCGTCGCGTAGGCGGCCCAGAGGCGGGTGTTGCGCAGCTCGGCCAGACCGGACGCCAGGTCGACCTGCGTGCCGCGGGCTGGCCTCGGGATCGTCGGTCCGACGATGGCGATGCACAGGGCCGTCAGGCCGACGATCAGCCAGAAGCTGGTGCGCCAGCCGAACAGGTCGTTGATCAGCGCCGCGGCCGGCACGCCGACCACCGGCGCGATCATCAGCCCGGCCAGGACCAGGGAGGCGGCGCGCCCGCGGAGGTCAGCCCGGACCGATTCGGCGCAGAGCGTCAGGCCGATCCCGAAACAGGCGGCGCTGGTCACGCCCTGCAGGGTGCGGGCGAGGGCCATCACCGCGTAGCTCGGCGCCATGGCGGCCAGCGTGCTGCCGATCAGGAACACGCCGAGCAGCCACAGCAGCGCGTCCTTGTTCGACACGCCGAGCCGCAGGAGCAGGGCGATCACCAGCGGGCCACCGAAGGTCATGCCGAGGGCGAAGAGCGCGATCAGGTTGCCGATCTCGCCCACCGAGACCGCAAAGGCCGCGGCCAAAGACGGCATCAGCCCGGCGACCATGAACTCCGCCGTGGTGATCACGAAGATCGTCGCGCTCAGGAGATAAACCCAGGGCGGGATCGTGGCGGCGCCGGGCTCGACCGCACCAGTCACGTCCCGTGATTCGACCGTTGTCTCCGCTGCCCGCATCGTCGGCCCCCATTTCTGTAAACTCGACTACAGAATGGGTAAGCGCGCTTGCCGCGGGCGGTCAAGCCATTCTATAAATCCTGCTACAGAAAGGTGTGTGATGGCTCCCGCGCGAGGACGGCCCCGCGGCTTCGACCGCGATCTGGCCCTGGAGCGCCTGATGCAGGTGTTCTGGGCCAAGGGCTACGAGGGTGCGCAGCTCAACGACCTCACCGCAGCGATCGGGGTCAAGCCGCCGAGCTTCTACGCGGCCTTCGGCTCAAAGGAGGCGGCGTTCCGCGAGGCGATCGACCTGTACATCGCCACGATCGGCGCGGCCCCGATGCGCGCGCTCGACGCGGCGGCGACGGTCCGCGCGGGTCTGCGGGCGATGCTAGAGGGTAGCGTCGAAGTCGCGCTCTCGGCAAAGCCCGGCGGCTGCCTGCTGATCCTCGGCGTGGTCAATTGCCTGCCGGCAAACGAGGCGGCGCGCGCGCATCTCCTGAACGCCCGGCGCAAGACCGTCGCGATCGTGGCGGACCGGCTCCGGCGCGGCGTTGCGGACGGGGAGTTACCGGCGGGCACGGACATCGCGCGGCTCGCCGCGTTCTTTCACGGGATCATGCAGGCGATCTCGTTCCAGGCGCGGGACGGGGCGACCCGGGCGGAGTTGCTGGCGCTGATCGATCCGGCGCTCCGCGCCCTCGATCCCGACTGATCCACCCGCATGGCGAGACCGCGCCGCCTGCGGTTGACGCCGGCTGGCCCGCACCGCACCACCGGATGGCGCATCATCCCGGAAGCCGGCAACCACCGTTCGGGATGATGCTTTCGCAGCGCGGGACGGTGATGGCGATCGACAGCAACGGGGGGCTGATCCGGTCGGGCACGCCGGTCTTCCGCCGCACGGCCCTGGCGCTCGCCGCCGCGGGGTTCTCGACCTTCGCGGTGCTCTACGCGGTGCAGCCGCTGCTGCCGATCTTCGCCGAGGAATTCGGCGTCTCGCCGGCCGAGAGCAGCCTCGCCTTGTCGCTGCCCTGCGGGCTGCTGGCGGTGGCGCTGCTGGTGGTGAGCCCGCTCTCGGAAATCTGGGGCCGCAAGCCGGTGATGCTGGCCTCCCTGTTCGCCTCGGCGGTGCTGACCATCGTGGCCGCCCTGGTTCCGAGCTGGCACGGCTTCCTGGTCCTGCGGGCGCTGTCCGGGCTCACCGCCAGCGGCCTGCCCGCGGTGGCGATGGCCTATCTCGCCGAGGAGATGGACGCGCAGGCGATCGGCCTGTCGATGGGCCTCCTGGTCGGCGGCAACGCGCTCGGCGGCATGTCCGGCCGGCTGATCAGCGGCGTGATGGCCGACCATGTGAACTGGCGCATCGGTCTCGCCACGATCGGCGGCCTGGCCCTGGTCGCCGCGCTGGCGTTCTGGCGCTGGCTGCCGCCGGCGCGCAACTTCGTGCCGCGCCGGATGGCCTGGCGGGACGTGCCGGGCAGCTTCGGTCACCATTTTCGCGATGCCGGCCTGCCCTGGCTGTTCGCGGAAGGCTTTTTGCTGATGGGCGGCTTCGTCTGCATCTACAACTACATCGGCTTCCGCCTGCTCGATCCGCCCTTCGCGCTGAGCCAGACGGTGATCGGCCTGATCTTCTCCGTCTACATCGCCGGCATGGTCAGCAGCCCGGTGGCGGGCGAGCTGGCGAGCCGCTTCGGCCGGCGCCGGGTACTGTGGCTCGCCACCGCGCTCGGGCTCGCCGGGATCCTGATGACGGCGGCCGACAACATCCTGCTGATCGTCGCCGGCGTGGTGGTGGTCACCATCGGCTTCTTCGGGGCGCATTCGGTGGCGAGCAGCTGGGTCGGGCGGCGGGCGCTGCGCGACCGGGCGCAGGCCTCCTCGATGTATCTGTGCCTGTACTATCTCGGCTCGTCGGTGCTCGGCACCGCGGGCGGCTGGTTCTTCGCCCATGCGGGCTGGACCGGCGTGGTGCTGTTCGTGGGCGCCCTCTACGGTCTGGCGCTGGCCATCGCGATTCGGCTGTCGCGGCTGGCACCGCTGACGGTCTGATTTCGGGAGGGAAACAATGAGCGCCCGCACCCATGCCGGCCATGTCGTCGATCAGTTCGGCGCCCAGGCCACCGCCTACGTGACGAGCGCGGTTCACGCCGCCGGCGCCGATCTCGACCGGATCGGCGCGCTTGTGCGCGGGCTGCCGGGCGCACGGGTGCTCGATCTCGGCTGCGGCGGCGGCCACGTCGCCTTCGCGGCCGCGACGGCGGGCGCCGCGGTCACCGCCTACGACCTCTCGGCCGAGATGCTGGCGGCGGTCTCGGCCGAGGCCGGGCGGCGCGGCCTCGACCGGATCGAGACCCGCCAGGGCGCGGCCGAGGCCCTGCCCTTCCCGGACGCCGCCTTCGACGCGGTGCTGACCCGCTACAGCGCCCACCATTGGCGCGACGTCCCGGCCGCGCTGGCGGGGGCGCGACGGGTGCTGAAGCCGGCGGGACTGCTGGTCGTCTGCGATATCGTGGCGCCCGAAGAGCCGCTGCTGGACACGCATCTCCAGGCGGTGGAGCTGCTGCGCGATCCCTCGCATGTGCGCGACTATCGGGTCTCGGAATGGCGCGCGATGCTGACGGCGGCGGGCTTCGCCCCCGGCGAGGCGACCGCTTACCGGCCGCGCATGGAGTTTTCCAGCTGGATCGCCCGGATGCGCACGCCGGAGATCCACGTCGCGGCGATCCGCGCCCTCCAGGCCACGGCTCCGGTCGAAGTGACCGAGCATTTTTCGATCGAGGCCGACGGCAGTTTCCTGCTCGATTCGGTGCTGATCGAGGCGCGCCCGCACTGAGAGGGTGTTCGACCCGGCACGGTCAGGCAAAAGACGGTTCCAATCATCGGATATCCCGGTCCCTTCCAGATCCTGAGACCTGGCCGTGAAGCGGGCGCCTCGGTGGCTGAGCGTTGTCCGATCCTCGGAGGATGGCGCACGGCGCCCCCGTCCCGAGCGGGCTACGCGCGATCCAGGTTGCAAGATTGATCGTCCGGACATTGGATCGCCCATGGCCGCACGAGAGGGCCTGCACCGCCTGCTGGCGTGCAAGCCCGTCTGCCGATCGAGAAACGCATGGCCTGTCAGGAGGGAAGCGCGGGTCGGGACAGCCGGGCCAGCCAAGCGTTGAAACACAGTTCGAGGCTTGGCCGTTGAACGGTCCGGGCTGCGGCCCCATGTTGGGATCCCGTGTCATCAGAGGAAGCCCGGCCCGCGCTGCGGGATCGCGGCTCTGCAAGCCCGCCTGCTCGAGCTCGTCACCGTCGTCCTGCTGATCGCACTGAACGGCGTCTTCGCTCTCTCCGAGCTGGCGGTGGTCTCGTCGCGCAAGAGCCGCCTGCGCGCCTATGCCGACGCGCGCCGCCCCGGCGCGAAGGCGGCTTTGGCGCTCGCCGAGGAGCCGGGGCGCTTCCTCTCCACGGTCCAGATCGGCATCACGCTGATCGGCATCCTGTCGGGCGTGGTCTCGGGCGCGGCGCTCGGCGACCGTCTGGCGCTGACGCTGATCGATCTCGGCCTGCCCAAGGGTTGGGCCGACACGCTGGGCTACACCCTGGTGATCGGGGTGATCACCTACCTGTCCGTGATCATCGGCGAGCTGGTCCCGAAGCACCTCGCCTTGCGCAACCCGGAGGCGATCGCCTGCGCGGTGGCGCCCGGCATGCGGCTCGTCGCCCGGGTCGCCCTGCCGGCGGTATGGCTGCTCGACGCCTCCACCCGGGCGGTGTTCCGGCTGATCGGCCAGGAGACCGAGAGCGCCAGCGCGGTTACCGAGGAGGAGATCCGCAGCCTCGTGGCCGAGGCCGAGACCGCCGGCGTCATCGAGGGCGGCGAGCGCGCGATGATCTCCGGCGTGCTCCGGCTCGGCGACCGGCTGGTGCGCGGCGTCATGACCCCGCGCACCGAGGTCGTATGGCTCGACCTCTCGGACGATCCCGACACCATCCGGGAGCGCCTGCTGGCGAGCCCCCATGCCCGCCTGCCGGTGGCCGATGGCGGCCCGGACGCCATGATCGGCGTCGTACAGGTCCGCGACCTGATCGGCCCGCTGTCACGCGGCGAGCCGCTCAACCTGCGGGCGCATGTCCGCCGGGCTCCCGTTCTGCCCGATACGCTCGACGCCCTCGACGCCCTCGACGCCCTGCGCAAGGGCCCCGTGCCGATGGCGCTGGTGCATGACGAGTACGGCCATTTCGACGGCCTGGTGACCCCCGCCGACATCCTCGACGCCATCGCGGGCGCGTTCCATTCCGAGAGCATCGAGCCGGACGCGGTGCGCCGCCCGGACGGCTCCTGGCTGATCGCCGGGTCGATGCCCGCCGACGAGCTGGCCGACCAGCTCGGCCTGCGCCTGCCGCCCTCGCGCGACTACGCCACCGCCGCCGGCCTGGTCATCGCAGCGCTGCAGCACCTGCCCGAGACCGGCGAGACCTGCGAGATCGCCGGCTGGCGCTTCGAGGTGGTCGATCTCGACGGTCGCCGGGTGGACAAGCTGCTGGTCACGCGGCTGGAGGAAGCCGAGGCGGAGTAGGCGCTACGCCGCCTCGCCGGCCAGACGCCGCGCCGCCCGGTCGCGCCCGATCAGCGGCAGCAGCCCGGCGAGGTCCGGCCCGTGCTCCAGGCCGGTGAGCGCGAGGCGCAGCGGCATGAACAGGCCCCGTCCCTTGGCGCCGGTGCGGCTGCGGATCTCGGTGGTCCAGGCCTTCCAGGTCTCGGGGCCGAACGGCTCCGCCGGCAGCGTCTCCCGGGCCGCCGCGATCACGGCTTCCTCGGTGATCACCGGGTCGATCGGGCCGGCCACGACCTGCCACCAGTCCCGCGCCTCCGAGACCCGGCCGAGATTGGGCTGCACCGCCCGCCAGAACGCCTCCGCGGTCTCGTGCGGGATGCCGAGATCGGCCAGGCGCGGGGCCACCTCAGCATACGGCATGGCGTGGACGAGCTTGGCGTTGAGCCCGTCGAGCTCGGTCGGGTCGAACCGGGCCGGCGCGCGGGAGATCTCGCCGAGATCGACCAGGCTCGCCAGCGTGTCGAGGTCGGGCACCGCGCGGACCGACTCGGCCGAGCCGGTGAGCACGGCGAGCGAGCGCACGGCCGCCGGCTCGTAGCCGGCCTCGCGCAGGCCCCGCAGCGACAGGTGGCCGAGCCGCTTCGACAGCCCCTCCCCGTCCGCGGTGGTAAGCAGGTTGTGATGGCCGAAGACCGGCACGGCGGCGCCCAGAGCCTCGAAGATCTGCACCTGCACGCCGGTATTGGTGACGTGGTCCTCGCCGCGGATCACGTGGGTGATGCCGAGATCGGCATCGTCCACCACGGAGGGCAGCGTGTAGAGGTAGCTGCCGTCGGCGCGGATCAGAACCGGGTCGGACAGCGACGCGCAATCGACATGGGCCGGCCCGCGCACGAGGTCGTCCCAGGTGACCGTGCGCGCGTCCAGCAGGAAGCGCCAATGCGGCCGGCGACCCTCGGCCTCCAGGGCGGCGCGGTCTTCGGCAGTGAGTTGCAGGGCCGCCCGGTCGTAGATCGGCGGCTGGCCGCGGCCGAGCTGGCGCTTGCGCCGCCGCTCCAGCTCCTCCTGGGTCTCGTAGCAGGGATAGAGCCGCCCCGCCGCGCGCAGGCGGTCGGCGGCGGCATCGTGCTGGGCCTTGCGGTCGCTCTGGCGGGCGAACAGGTCCGGCTCGATCCCGAGCCAGGCGAGATCCTCCTGGATCGCCTCGGCGAATGTTTCGGTGGAGCGCTCGGCATCCGTGTCGTCGAGGCGCAGCAGGAACCGGCCGCCCGCCTTTCGCGCGAACAGCGCATTGAGCAAGGCCGGGCGGGCGTTGCCGATATGCAGGTAGCCGGTGGGTGAGGGAGCGAAGCGGACGAGCGTCATGATCCGCTCTGTAGCCGATCCGCACCGGGTTTTGCGCGTCTCCTCGCGCATGGGTGGCGCGAACCGCCCCCCGCCCCGGCACCAGCCCGCTACCCACCGCCGGCAAAACCCGTCAGAACGCCACGCTTGGTGCGGGTCGGGATGAGCGGAATGGACGAGACGGCCGATATCGTGGTGGTCGGCGGCGGGATGGTCGGGCTGGCCTGCGCCATCGCGCTCAAGGATCGCGGTCTCGACGTGGTCCTGTGCGATCCCGGCGAGGCCAGGGCCCGGACCTCCTACGGCAATGCCGGCGTGGTCAGCCGCGGCTCGATCCTGCCGATGTCGAGCCCGGCCCTGTGGGGCAAGCTCCCGGCCTATCTTCGCAATGCCGACCGCGGCCTGCGCCTGCATTACAGCCACCTGCCGCGGATCCTGCCCTACACCGCGCATTTCCTGGCGAGCGCCCGGGCCTCGCGCTGGCGCCGGGCCGCCGCCGCCCTGCTGCCCCTGACCAGCGCCGCCTACCCGGCCCATGAACGGCTGGCTGCCCGGGCCGGTACCAGCGAGCGGCTGCAGCGAACCGGCTGGCTCAAGGCCTACCGCACCGACGCCGCCTTCGAGGCCGCCGCCCTGGAGCGGGAGATCCTCTCCGGGCACGGGGTGGCGTTCGACATCCTCGACACCGCCGGGATCCGCGATCTGGAGCCGGCTTTGGTCCGCCCCTACGCGCGGGCAATGCTGCTCACCGAGACCGGCTCGGTGCGCGAGCCCGGGCGCCTCGTCGAGGCCTGCGAGGCCCTGTTCGCGGGCCTCGGCGGAAAACGCCTGCGCGGCAGCGTCGAACGGCTGGCGCCGGAGGCGGAGGGCTGGCGCGTCGTGACCGAGGCCGGCGCGGTCCGGGCCAAGCAGGTGGTGCTGGCGGCGGGCGCGGCCTCCGGGGCGATCGCCAGGACCCTGGGCTACCGCTTCGCGGTGGCGGCCGAGCGCGGCTACCATCGCCACTACGCCCTGCACCCGGAGAGCCCGCCCCTGACCCGGCCGGTGCTCGATACCGGCGCCGGCTCGATCCTGTCGCCGATGGGCGACCACCGGGTGCGGGTGCTCTCCGGGGTCGAGCTCAACGCCCGCCACGCCGAGCCGGACCACACCCAGATCGAAGCCGCCTCCCGCGAGGCGGCCGAGACCCTGCGGCTGGGCGGGCCCCTCGACAACGAGCCCTGGCTCGGCTCGCGCCCGTCCACCCCCGACGGCATGCCGGTGATCGGCCCGGCGCCCCGCCACAAGGGCCTGATCTTCGCCTTCGGCCACGGCCATATCGGCCTGTCGACCGGGCCGATCACCGGGGAGATCGTGGCCGACCTGGCCACCGGGCGGAAACCGGCGGTGCCGGTGGCACCCTTCGCGCCCGAGCGCCTGCTCGGCTGGCCGCGGCTGCTCTGAACCTCTAGCGCCAATCGTAGGGGTTGTCGGGCTCCAGCGCGGCCTCGATCCGCCGCAGGGCCGCCGGCTGCCGCTGGAGATCGGCCTCCCGGGCGAGCGCCCGCAGGAAGGCTCGGGGGCCGTGTTCGAGGTCCCGGGCCAGGCCGTCATGGCGCTGGGCCGGCTCGATATGGGGCGGATTGACGGTGACGAGATAGTCGAGCCCGCAGGTCGGCGGGTCGATCCCCAGCCGGTAGCAGATCTGCACCCTTGCGAAGGGCTCGCCGGGGCGGCGCACCACCCGGTAGCCGCCGCGCGTGAACGCGCCGCCGGTGGCGCGCTCGGCATAGGCGAGCGTCCCGTCCACCGTGGCGAGGCTGTCGGTGTGCCGGCTGCGCACGAGGTCGATCGCGGCCCGCTCGGTGGGCAGGAACGGCTGTGCGCCGGCCCCGGACGTGACCGAGGCGGCGAGCAGAGCGAGGGCGAGAGGTCTCACGGCTTCCTCATGCAGACGGCGACCGGCTCGGCATCCTTGGCGGCCTTGGCGGTCATGTCGAGGCAGCCGACCGTGGCCACGCCGTCGGTGACGGTCACGGACGGCACCACCGCCATGCCCAGGCAATAGGCACCGATCAGCACCTCGTCGCGATGGCAGGCCACGTCGAGCCGGATCAGCGTGTTCATCGCCGGTCCCGGAGGGCCGGCAGCGCCCGCCGGCCCGCGATCCCCCGCGGGGCCGCGCTCGCCGGTGGCGCCGTTCAGGCCCGGCGGCCCCTGCGGCCCCGGAGGGCCCGGCTCACCCTTCGGACCGGGCGGCCCGGCCGGCCCCGGCTTCGGCGCGTCGCAGCCGGCAAGCGCAAGCGCCGCGATCAACCCCGAGACGAGCGCGGCCTTACCAGGGGACGTCATGCGGTTCTCCGGCCGGATGCCGCCGACGAAGTGGCGCCGGGGGGCCGGGCGTCAATGGCAGCGCGTCACCGCGCAGACCCCACGCCCGACCGATGCACACAACCCCAAGTAGAATACTTGAACTCATCGTGATCTGCTTGGCCGGATTAAGTGTTTCGCAAACGATTGGCCGCACATGACGGCATCACATGGTCTTCGTGCGGCAATCTGAGTCAATGACTCGACGAGTACAAATAGTTCCACGAGCGAAACCTACCTCAGGTTGCCTCCTGACGCGCCTGCGGCGGGATGCGGGCGGCGCGGCCGCTGTGGAATTCGCTCTGGTTGCCCTGCCGTTCCTGGCGCTGGTCGGGGCGGTCTTCCAGATCGCGTTTCAGATCTGGGCGACCCAGAACTTTGACCGCGCCCTGCAGAACGCGGTCCGGTCGATCTTCACCGGCCAGTTCCAGAACGCCAATGCCGCGCAGACCGACGCCACCACGATGCTGGCGGCGCTGAAGACTACGATGTGCGGCACCGGCGCCGGCACCATCCCGACGGTGTTCAACTGCCAGGCCGTCAGGATCGACGTGTCCACCGCCGGCACGATGGCCGGTGCCAGCGCCGCGACGCCGGTCAACGCCACCACGGGCACCTGGACCACCGGATTCGGCTCGAACTACGCCTGCGCCAAGCCCGGCACGATCGTGATCGTGACCGCGGCGGTGCAGTTCCCGACCCTGTTCAACCTGATGGGCCTCACCACCAAGGCGTTCACCAGCGGCGCCGGCGCCGGATCGAGCCTGCTCACCTCCACGGCGGTGTTCCGGACCGAGCCCTACCAAGTCACTGGGCAGAACCCGTGCTGAGGCGCCTGGTCCGCAGGACGGCGGGGCTGCGCCGGGACCGGCGCGGCAGCGCACTCACGGAATTCGCCGTGATCCTACCGGTGCTGCTGGCGATCTGGGCCGGGATGACCGAGCTCGCCCACGCTATCGATGAGTGGCGCAAGCTGACCCTGCTCGCCCGGACCGTCGCCGACCTGACCGCGCAGGGCGACACGCAGAACCCGATCGGCCCGGCGCTGATGACCGACATCGTCGCCTCCGCCGCCAAGGTGATGCGCCCGTTCGACACCAGCAAGGTCCAGATCGTCGTGAGCGCGATGGGCGTCGACCTGAAGCGGCTGAACCTCCTGCCGCAGGTCTGCTCCAGCGTGGCCAACGGCAACGCCAAGCCCCGGTCGACGGGCACCGCCACCGACCTGCTCGTGCCCGCGGGCTACCAGACTTCGGGCATGCGCTACGTGCTGGCCGAGGTGAGCATCAGCTACACGCCGATGATCGGCTCCGCCCTGGTCAAGCTGGTCAAGGGCGTCGGCAACACGATCACCCTCTCGGCCTCCGTCCCGTGGCCGACCCGCGGCGGCACGACCTACGGGTCGAACACCTACACCGAGGTCATTCTACCGGGCACCACCCAGAAGGCCTGCGATGCCCCGTTACTCTGATCGCGCCCGCCGGCCGGGGTCGCTCGGCTTCGCGCGGGAACGCGGCGGCAACGTCGCGATCCTGTTCGCCGTCCTGAGCGTGCCGATGCTGATGTTCACCGGCGCGGCGATCGATTACGGCTTCGCGACCCGGCTGGAGACCAAGCTGCAGGCCGCGACCGACGCGACCGCGCTGCTCCTGTGCCAGACGCCGCTGACCACCTCGAACGCCGACCTCAACCGGATGGCGCAGGCGGCGATGAACGGCGCCATGGGGGCGTCCGACCTCGTGGTCGACACGCTGGCGATCACCAGCAATCCGCGCCAGATCACCCTGACCGCCCACAAGCTCTCCACCGTGTTCTTCGGCAAGGTGACCGGGACGAACCGCATCAACCCGGGCGCCACCGCGCAATGCGCCACGCCCCTGCCCAAGACCTTCGAGATCGCGCTGGTCCTCGACAACACCGGATCGATGGCGGCCTCGAGCGGCGGCCAATCGAAGCTGCAGGCGGTGCAGAGCGCGGCCACCGACTTCATCAATTACGTCTACACCAACGCGGCCTTCTCCAGCGCGACCCGGGTCTCGATCGTGCCGTTCGCCGGCGCCGTGGCGGTCGATCCGGTGACCAATCGCTATGCCGGCTGGGTCGACCAGACCGGGAAATCCAGCCTCCACTGGACCAATGTCCTGTCTGCCAGCGGATCGGGCTTCGCCAGCCGGTTCGACATCTTCGCCAAGCTGCAGGCCGCCAATTCTGGCTGGGGCTGGGCGGGATGCCTGGAAACCTTGCCTTACCCGCTCAACGTCCAGGACGGCGCGCCGACAGCGGCGAACAAGGATTCGTATTTTGTCCCCCTGTTCTCGCCGGATGAGCCGGGGGACGCTAGCAGCGGATACAGAGATTTCAGCGATAACAACGGCAGCTATCGATCGTACAATAGTTACATCGACGACGATACCAGCAGTTCCGGCGGCGCCTGCCCCGTCAAGGGCTTGTCGTACGACGCCGCGCTTGGTCGGGCCTGCAAGTACACCAGCCCCCGCAACGCCACGTCCAACAGCTATCTCGGGATCCCGAACGGGCCGAATTTCGGCTGCACCACGAGGCCGCTCCTGCCCCTGACGAACGACACCGGCGCCCTGAAGGGCCTAATCAACAACATGGCGCCCCTTGGCGCGACCAACATCCACGAGGGCTTCATGTGGGGGTGGCGGACGCTCTCGCCGAAGAGCGTTTTCGCGGGGACCAGCACGCCCGCGGCCTACGCGCCCGCGTCGAACGCCTCGAATTCGACGACCATCAACAAGATCATCATCCTAATGACCGACGGCACCAACAGTTGGTCGACCAACGCGAGCGCCCCCACCGGATCGCTCTATTTCGCCGCCGGTTATTTCCAGAACGCCAATGACACGAGCGCGAATCTGCGTCTGCCGCCAAACAACCAGAACGTGAAGGATACGACGTCCGCCCGCAACGCGCTGGACGCCCTCACGGCGGAGGCCTGCCGGAACGCCAAGGCGGTCAACATCGCGATCTACACGATCGGCTTCAGCGTCCCCTCCGACCCGATCGACGCCGCCGGACAGACGCTCCTGCGAAACTGCGCCACGAATCCGGGCCAGTTCTACCTGGCCAACACCTCGGACGACCTGATCAAGGCGTTCAAGCAGATCCAGGCGAGCATCGGCGCGCTGCGGCTGACGCAATAGGCGACGCAATTGGACAATCCGGACGGCGGCTCGAGGCCACCCGGGGGGATCGCGCGCCGCCCTCGGTTGCTTCCCGGCACGCACAAGGGCGGCGCGCGCCGGAATGCGATCCGGCGCCGGGCCGGAGCCGCTCCTCAATCGTCCCGATAGACCTTCTCGCGGCGCTCGTGCCGCTCCTGGGCTTCGAGCGACAGGGTCGCGATCGGCCGGGCGTCGAGGCGGCGGAGGGAGATCGGCTCGCCGGTCTCCTCGCAATAGCCGTAGGACCCGTCCTCGAGGCGGGCCAGGGCCGCGTCGATCTTGCCGGTGAGCTTGCGCTGCCGGTCGCGGGCCCGCAGCTCGATCGCCCGGTCGGTCTCCGACGAGGCGCGGTCCGCCAGATCGGGGTGGTTCTCGTTCTCGCTCTGCAGAGCGACCAGCGTGTCCTGCGCCTCGCGCAGGATGTCGCTCTTCCAGCTCAGGAGCTTGCGCCGGAAGTACTCGCGCTGCCGGTCGTTCATGAAGGGCTCGTCGTCGGACGGGACGTAGCCGTCCTCCAGCGTCACCTTCGCCATGCGTCACCCTCGCTGGATCATAACCGCCCACCAGGGGATGGCCGGTGCGCGGCGATAACGTGAGGTGCCGTATAGTCGAGGTGCGTAATCGCGACAACGCGCAGCGTTGCAGGGCTCGGAACTTGTCTCGAATGCGTTCGCACCTGCGGCAAACAAGCCACGGTCTAGGGCTTATTCTGCTGCACGCCTGCGCAATCTGACGATCGCGGCGGCGATCTCGTCCGTCAGCGATCGGGCGAGCGGCAGCCGATAATGAGTCTGGTCGAAGAACAGATCGGCGTCGGCGGCCTGCGGGTGCCGATCGCGGCCCTCGACGACCGTGCTCAGCGGATGCACGGCGAGCGCCGAGCGCACCTCGGCGCGGCACGCGGCCTCGGCCGCCGCCCGGGGGCTGCCGGCCGGCGGCTCGGCCCGGGCGTAGACGGGCGGGAAAACCAGGACCACGGCGGTCTCGGCCGGGACTTTCGCCAGCTCGGCGCGCAGCCGGTCGCCGACCGGGAACGGGCCGCCGTGATGCGGCTTGGGCTCGGGGCCGACGGGGCGTTCGAGCGCCGCCTTCTTGGCCGGGTCGCGGCCGAACCCCTGGCTCAGATAGTTCGACTCGTAGTCCCACCAGCCGTCGGCGGCGGCCTGCTTCCGGCGCGGGTTCAGCAGCCAGCCGAGGCGGTTGATCGTCTCCTGCGCGGCGGTGAAGCGCAGCAGGCCCTTGAGGTAGGCGGGCCAGTCGCCGACCAGCCAGTACGGGAAGCCGTGCTCGCTGGGGAAGCTCGGGTCGTCGGAGCACCAGAACGCGTCGGACGAGAGCACGATCGCCTCGGGTCTGGCGTGGTGCTTCAGATACCAGTCCAGCAGCGCGAATTGCTCGGACGGGCCGGTCGCCGGCACCGAGAGCTGCACGAACGGGATGCCGGTCAGCCGGGTCAGGGCCGCCGGCTCGATCAGCTGGATATGGGAATTGCCGATCACCGCCCCCGCATAGGCCGGGTCGCGGCCGCGCAACGCCGAGGCGGTACGCGGGCCTTGGGGGCGGACGGCCCCGCGGGACAGCAGAGTCGAGCGGCCGGTGTCGTAGGGATCGACCAGCACCGCCAGGCCGAGATAGGCCGCAAACAGACCGGCCATCGCCAGCAGCACGGTGCGGACGAAAGCGCGCCAGGCCCGGTCCTGTGGGGGGTGAGCGAGCGCCATCCTCAGAACTGGAAGTAGATGAACTCGTAATTCGCATCGTCCCCGATCTTCAGGAGGACGACGACGAACAGGAGCGCGAAGCCGAAGGCCAGGATGCGTTTGGGCGGCAGGCGGTGCACCGCCGCCCAGGCGGTCGGGCCGACCGTGGCGACCAGAGCCGCCACCGCGATAGTGCGCCACTTGAAGCCCGAACCGTGGGGCGCGAGGCCGAACAGGCCCTTGAAGATCAGCAGCGCCGCCTCGAAGCTGGTCGCCCGGAACAGCACCCAGGTCAGCATCACGAACAGGCTGGTGAGCAGCCAGCCCAAGGGCGCCGGCACGCTCAAGCGCGCCCGTCGGGCCAGGACCCCGGCGCCGAGGCCGAGCCCGTGGAGGGCGCCCCAGGCCAGGAAGGTCAGGCCCGCCCCGTGCCACAGGCCGCCCAGCGTCATGGTGGCGGCGAGCGCCCCGACCTGCCGCAGAAGGCCGCGCCGGTTCCCGCCCATGGGGATGTAGAGGTAGTCGCGCAGGAACCGCGACAGGGTCATGTGCCAGCGCCGCCAGAAATCGCGCAGCGAGGTGGCGCGATAGGGCGCATCGAAATTCTGCGGCAGGACCAGCCCGAACAGCAGCGCGATGCCGAGCGCCATGTCGGTGTAGCCGGAGAAATCGAAATAGATCTGGAAGGTGAAGCCCAGCGTCGCCTGCCACGCCTCCGCGACGGTGATCACCTTGCCGGCGGCGGCCGCCTGGAACACCGGGTTCACGTAGGCCGCGAGCGGATCGCCCAGAAACACCTTCTTGGCGAGACCCACCGTGAGCAGCATCAGCCCGCGGGCGAAGCGCTCGGCGGCGTCGGGCCGCGCGTAGGGCTGCTCGTCGAACTGGTGCATGATCTCGCTCCAGCGCACGAGCGGGCCGGCGAGAACCTGCGGGAAGAAGGCGATGTAGAGGGCGTACTTGGTCAGCCCGAAGGCCGGCGCCCGGCCGGCCCGCAGGTCGGCGAGATACATGATGTGGTGGAAGGTGAAGAACGAGATGCCGAGCGGCAGGGCCAGCCCGAGCCGCGGCGCCTCCAGCCCCGGGATCAGGTTGGCGAGGTCGGCGAAGAAGTCGAAGTACTTGAACAGCCCGAGCAGGGCAAGGTTGGTGGCGATCGCCCCCGGGATCAGCCAGCGCCCGGGCCGGCGCCGGTAGAGGCGGGCCACGCACCAGTTCGCCAGGATCGAGCCGGCGAGCAGCGGCACGAACCGGACATCCCACCAGCCGTAGAACACGAAGGACAGGACGACGAGCAGCGGCAGCCGCCAGGCCGGCACTGCCCGCGCCACCAGCGCGTGCAGGATCAGCGCGGCCGGCAGGAAGGCGAGGAGGAAGACGAAGGAGTTGAACAGCATCGGGCGGGGCGGCGCGCAGGGGAAGGATGGGCCGCCGGTCTCTCCGGGCGCGAGGCGCCCGCCTTGTCGGGGATCGCGGCGGGCCCGTCAATCGCGGGATTCCGGCCTTGGGCGCGGATCGCGGGTGGAGGCTGCGCCGGTCCCCTCATGAAGCGGGATCACAGCGAGAGACCGGAGCCGCTGCGCCACGATCCGGATTGTCCGTCGGTCGCCGAGGTTCTAACGTATCAACATTTCCGTCGCCCAAGGGCCGGGCATGACCGTCACCACCCTGTCCAGTCGCGCGTTCCAGCAGAACGCCAACCAAGCGCAGAAGGCGGCCGAGCACGGCCCCGTCTTCATCACGCGGCGCGGCGAGCCGGTGCAGGTGCTCTTGAGCATCGAGGAGTATCGGCGGCTCACGGGGCAGCGCCGCAGCCTCGTCGAGGCGCTGTCGAAGCCCGGGCTTTCGGAGATCGCGCTGGATATCCCCACGGCCAGCGACCTGCCACGGGCGGCGGATCTGTCGTGACGTTCCTGTTGGACACGAACGTCGTGTCCGAACTGCGCAAGGTCGGTGACGGCCGGGCGGATCCCAACGTGATGCGCTGGCTTTCGGCCCAGGCTGCGGATCGCTTCTACCTGTCGGCGATCACCGTGATGGAGCTGGACCTCGGCATCCGCCTGGCCGAGCGGCGCGACCCGGCCCAGGGCGCGCATCTGCGCGCCTGGATGAACGAACAGGTCCTGCCGGAATTCTCCGGGCGGATCCTGCCCGTCGACACGGCGGTGGCCCTGCGCTGCGCGGCCCTCCACGTCCCGAACCCGCGGCCCGAACGGGATTTGCTGATCGCCGCGACGGCTCTGGTGCACGCGATGACGGTGGTCACCCGCAACGGTGTGGATTTCGCTCCGACGGGGGTGCGGATCCTCGATCCCTGGACCAGCCGCCCGTCGGTCCCGGGCGGCTAACGCGCGCTCACCCCGCCCGCCGCCCCGCCTCGATGGTCAGGCCGAGGCCCACGGAGCCGAACGTGTCGCCCTCCACCACCCGGGCCGCGGGCAGCGCGGCGGTGAGCGCGGCGCGCAAGTGCGGCAGGCCGGTGGAGCCGCCGGTGAGGAACATGGCGTCGATCCGCTCCGGCCCGAGCTCGGCCTGGGCGAGGCAGCGGGCGATCCGGGCGGCGACCGACCGGGCGAGGTCGCCGGTCTGCGTCGAGAGGGTGTCGCGGCTCACTTCGGCCGCCAGCCCCGGCTCGATCAGGCCGAGGTCGAGAGCGGTCGCGCCGGCCTCGGAGGCGGCGATCTTGGCGCCCTCCACGGCCCCGGCCAGGGCGTGGCCGCGCTCGCCCTCCACCGCGGCGCGCAGGCGCGCGACTAGGTCGGGCTTGGCGCAATCGCGGATCACCTCGTCGATCTCGCGCAGGGTCTTCTGATTGTAGAGGCGGTTGATCGCCGACCAGGTGGCGAGGTCGTGGTAATAGGCGTTCGGCACCGCGAGGTCGCTGCGCCGCATCGGGCTGCCGAGGCCGAGCAGGGGCATCACCGTGCCGAGGCTGAGCTGCCGGTCGAAATCGGTGCCGCCGATGCGCACGCCGTCATTGGCCAGGATGTCGCCGGCCCGGTCCGCGCGGCCCCTTCGCTCGGGCGAAAGGCGCACGATGGAAAAATCCGAGGTGCCGCCGCCGATATCGGCGATCAGCGCGATCTCCTCCGCGCGGACCTGGCGCTCGTAGTCGAGCGCGGCGGCGATCGGCTCGTACTGGAACGAGACCTCGCGGAACCCGACGTCCCGGGCGATGTCGCGCAGCGTGTCCTCGGCCCGCCGGTCGGCCTCCGGGTCGCCGTCGACGAAATGGACCGGCCGGCCGTGGACCACCGTGTCGAGGGGTTGCCCGCAGGCTGCCTCGGCCCGCGCCTTCACGGCCGAGAGGTAGCGGGCGATGATGTCGCGCAGGCGCAGACGCTGCCGCCCGACCGGGGTCGCCTCGTCCATGAGCGGCGTGCCGAGCACCGATTTCAGCCCGCGCATCAGCCGGCCGGCATGGCCGTCGACATAAGCCGCGGTCGCGGCCCGGCCGATCAGCGGCTCCTGGCCGAGCTCGAAGAAGATCGCGCTGGGGATCGTCCGATGCGTGCCCTCCAGCGGCAGCAGGGTGGGTCCCGCCGGTGCGAGATGCCCCAGGGTGGTGTTCGACGTGCCGAAATCGAGGCCGCAGGCCGCCATCGCGTGAGGAATCCGGTTTGTTTCGAGGGAGGGCGGCCCCTACAGGGCGGCGGCGCCCGGGTCCAGCGCGGCCGCGACATTGCAGCCGCGCGGCAGCCTCGCGGGAAGCGTGGACAGCGCGTCCGGGGGAGGCCCGGATCCGGTCCCGGCATGCTATGGAGCGCCATGCGTTCCGATATCGATCTCGGCCTGACCGGCGGGCAGCCGGCGCTCCTCGACCTCACCGAACTGCTGGCCACCCGGCTCCTGGTCCAGGGCAATTCGGGCTCGGGCAAGTCGCACCTGCTCCGGCGCCTGCTGGAGCAGAGCGCCGGGCTCGTGCAGCAGGCGGTGATCGATCCCGAAGGCGATTTCGCCAGCCTCGCCGACCGCTACGGCCACGTGGTCGTGGAAGCCGACGGCGACGACGTGGCGCTCCAGCGCATCGCCGCCCGGGTGCGCACACACCGGGTCTCGGTGGTTTTGTCGCTGGAGAATCTCGACGCCGAGGGGCAGATGCGCGCCGCCGCGGCGTTCCTCGGCGGGTTGTTCGACGCCGACCGCGACCATTGGTACCCGATGCTGGTGGCGGTGGACGAGGCGCAGCTCTTCGCCCCCGCGGCGGCCGGCGAGGTGTCGGACGAGGCCCGCCGCCTGTCGCTCGGCGCCATGACCAACCTGATGTGCCGCGGCCGCAAGCGCGGGCTCGCCGGCGTGATCGCCACCCAGCGCCTCGCCAAGCTCGCCAAGAACGTCGCGGCCGAGGCCTCCAACTTCCTGATGGGCCGGACCTTCCTCGACATCGACATGGCCCGCGCCGCCGACCTGCTCGGATTGGAGCGCCGCCAGGCCGAGACCTTCCGCGACCTGCCCCGGGGCCATTTCGTGGCGCTCGGGCCGGCTTTGTCGCGGCGCCCGCTGACCATCGCGGTGGGTCCGACCCTCACGGTGAGCCGCAGCTCGTCGCCGGTGCTCGTCCCCCTCCCCGATCCGACCGAGGATGCAAGGGCGCTGATCCTCACGGCGAGCCCGGCCGACAGCCTGGCGCCGCCGATGCCCCGGCCGAAGCCGCGCCCGGTGGCGGCCCCGGACGTGCTCGTCCAGCTCGCGAGCTATCGTCCCCCGGCCCCGGCGGAGGAGCCCGAAGAGGAGCCGATGGATCCGGAGGCCCGCGAGGCCGCCCTGGCCGAGGTCCTGGCCTCGGTCCTGGCCGATGCCGACGCGGCCGCCTGCACCCCCGCGACGCTCTATCAGGATTTCACCGTCCGCTGCCGGATCCGCCGCCTGCGCGGCGACACGATGGGCCTGCCGGAATTCAAGCGCCGGCTCGCTGTGGCCCGGGCCGAGGCCGGCGGAGCGGTCGCCGACAATTCCACCTGGGAGCGGGCCCAGGAGATCGCGGCCGGCCTTCCGGACGACCTCGCCGGCCTGTTCCTGGTGGTCGCCCGCGCGGCGATCGAGGGCGCCCCCTGCCCCACCGACGCGATGCTGGCCGACGCCTACGGCACCAGCTCGGGCGGCCGCGCCCGGCGGATGCTGGCCTATCTCGAGGAGCGCGGCGCGATCGTCACCCGCAAGGACCTGCGCGGGGCGCCGATCATCGCGGTGCCGGATCTCGGGGTCGAGACCGGCCCGGGCGAGCCGCAGATGCTGCCCACCGGGCCGAAGCGGCGGGCGGGGTAGCGATCGTCAAGCGCTCCGTCATTGCTGTGGAGCGAAGAAAGCCAGGGACACGCCACATCTCGCGATCGCGCGCTGCCGTGGGTTGCTTCGCTCCGCTCGCAAAGACGGCGACGCATCTATGCGCTGCGCCGGCCTTCCAGCTTGGCGAGTTCCACCGCGGCGCGCAGCTCGATCTCGCCCATGAGCGCGTCGAGCCGCGGATCGCCCGAGGAGGCCGAGCGCTCGGCCAGACGGCCTGCGATGGCGCGCAGATCCTGCGGGGCGACGCGGCCGCCGAGGAGCGCGGCCTTGAGCCGGTCGAGGCCGTCGAGGAGATCGTGGCCGCGCTTGGCCGCGCGGCGGCGGCGCTCCTGCGGAGTCTCGGCCTCGCCCTGAAGCAGCAGCACCGCGTCGAGCCCGGCCAGAGTCGCCGCCGCGGCCGGCGCGCCGGTGCCCGAGGCGGAGGCCGGCGCCGCATCGAGGCTGAAGCCGCGACCGCCCTCGACCCGGACCTTGGCCGCGACGCCACCGGCATTCTGGATCGGCTGGCGAGTCTCGACGCGCATGATCGTGTTCGTGTCGCTCCGGGCGCCCCTGCGCTTCCCGGACACTCGGCCGGCAGGGTTAAGCACCGGTAAACAGGGCGGCAGAACCTGCCGGGTCGGCATGTTCGGTGCCGGTCGATCAAACCATCCCGCCGCAGGCCGGCCAAATAATGATCCATTCGGCCAAATAGTTAGGCGAAACGTCCGGCTGGCACGGGGCTGGCAGGAGGGGAGCAGGTCCGTTCACCCTCGAAAAACCCGGCATGCGCCCGAGCCACCCTTTCCGTCTCATCGCATCGGCCTTCGCGGCGCTGGTCGTCGGCGCGCTGCTGCTGGCGGCTGCCGGCAGCCCGGCGCTGGCCCTGTCGCGGGTGAAGGACCTCGCCTCGATCGAGGGCGTGCGCCAGAACCAGCTCGTCGGCTACGGCATCGTGGTCGGCCTCAACGGCACCGGCGACACGCTCAACAACATCCCGTTCACCAAACAATCCCTGCAGGCGATGCTGGAGCGGCTGGGCGTCAATACCCGGGGCGCCACGATGCGCACCCAGAACCTCGCCGCCGTGATGGTGACGGCGAGCCTCCCGCCGTTCGCCGCGCAGGGCACCCGCATCGACGTCACGGTCTCGTCGCTGGGCGACGCCAAGTCCCTCCAGGGCGGCACCCTGCTGGTGACGCCGCTGCTCGGCGCCGACGGCGAGGTCTACGCCCTGGCGCAGGGCTCGGTGGCGATCGCCGGCTTCTCCGCCGAAGGCGACGCCGCCAAGATCACCCGGGGCGTGCCGACCAACGGCCGCATCTCCAACGGCGCCAATATCGAGCGCGAGATCGCGTTCAAGCTGAACGACGCCCGAGCCCTGCGCCTGTCCCTGCGCAACCCCGATTTCACCACCTCGAAGCGGATCGCCGCGGCGATCAACGACTTCATGGGCGCCGACACGGCCGAGCCGACCGATCCGGCCACCGTCACGATCCAGATCCCGGCCAAGTACAACGGCAACATGATCCGGCTGATCACCGAGGTGGAGCAGCTGAAGGTCGAGCCGGACCAGACCGCCCGGGTCGTGGTCGACGAGCGCTCCGGCATCATCGTGATGGGCCGCGACGTGCGGGTCTCCACGGTGGCGATCGCGCAGGGCAACCTGACGGTGACGATCTCCGAGCAGCCGCAGGTGAGCCAGCCGGCGCCACTATCGAACGGGCGCACCACCGTCGTGCCGCGCACCAGCCTGAAGGTCGATACCGGCGACGGCAACAAGCTGGCGCTGGTCAAGGAGGGCGTGAGCCTCCGCGAGCTGGTCGACGGGCTCAACGCCCTCGGGGTCGGCCCCCGTGACCTGATCTCGATCCTCCAGGCGATCAAGACCGCCGGGGCGCTCCAGGCCGATATCGAGCTGATGTGATTGTCGCGTGCATCGTCCCGAAAGGTGGTTGCCGGCTTTCGGAACGAGACGATGCCCCAGGAAGGACAGGAGGGCCCAATCATGCTGCCACTCGCCAATTTCGCGGCCACCGCGGCCGCCGGCGTCGGGAAATCCATCGCCGCGAGCGTGTCCGACGGCATCCTCAAGACCGGCAGCACCGCCAAGGCGCACAAGACCGCCACCGAGTTCGAGTCGATGTTCCTGGAGAACAGCCTCGACCGGATGATGCAGTCGGAGGGGACCGAGGGCCCGCTCGGCGAGAACGGCACCGGCGGCGGCGTCTACCGCTCGATGCTGACCAAGGAATATGCGGGACAGATCGTGAAGAGCGGCGGCGTCGGCATCGCCGATTCGGTGTTCCGCGAGATCATGAAGCTGCAGGGCGCGTCGAGCGATGGAGCCGTCAATGCAAAGGGCTGAGCCGCTGCGCGTCGGCGACCGGGTCACCGCGGAGGCGCTGGTCGGGGGCGTGCTCGCCAACATGGCCGCGCTGGAGGCGATCCTGGCCGAGGAGGCCGCCCATGTCCGGGCCGGGCGCCTGCGCGAGGGCCTGGCGGCGGCCGAGCCGAAGGCGGCACTGGCCGCGGCCTACATGCAGGGCCTCGAAGTCGCCAAGGCCAACGCCGTGGCACTCAAGCGCTTCAACCCGGACGGGGTCGAGACCCTCCGGGCCGCCCATCGCCGCTTCACCGCGGCGGTCGAGGCCAACCAGTCGGTCCTCGACAGCGCGCGATCCGTCTCGGAGGGGCTGATCAAGTCCCTGGCGGACGAGATCGGCCGGGCGCAGGTCCCGTCGGGCTACGGCAAGCAGGCCCCCGCCCCGTCCCCGTACGGGCGCGGCGTCCGCAGCGGGCCGTTGGTTCTGTCGCGGAACCTGTAGGGCCGCGCTCAGCGCCGGCCGTTGCCGATCCGCACGTAGGTCCGGACCTCGCCGAGATCGGTGTCGGCACGGTTGTCGATCGCCAGGCGGCCGGCAATCGCGGGCGGGCCCGCTGCGCCGGCGCCGTGTCCCGGGCGCAGGTCGGCGCCCGCGATCACCCGTCCGGACACGCGGATGCAGCTCGCGCTGCCGGGCAGGCGCATGAAGCCCGGCCCCTTCGACGGGCATGCCATCGCCGCCGCGGCGGTCGGGGCCTTCTCGAGCTCCCGGGCGGCGGCAGCGTTCGACGCCCCGACGAGGGCGGCGGCGAGAACCCAGCCGATCCGCTGTCCGGCCATCTCAGGCGGCCCGGCGCGACAGGTCCCGGTGCAGCAGATCGATGTAGCGCTCGACCTTGCCGATGAAGCCGTCGAGATCAGGTTCGAGCAACCGCAGCCGCGCGAGGTCGCGCAGCAGGATGTCGAGCGCAGTCGCGCGGTCGTCGGGCCGGCGGCAACCGTCGAGATAGGTGTCGATCGCCTGCTCGGCCATCACGATGGCGCCGATCTGCGCCGCGGCGCCCAGGCGGCGGATCGCGTGGACGGGTTCGGACAGCGCCATGCGGACCTCTCCTCGATCGGGCGATCGCACGACGCGCGACCGTCCGGCGCGATTCACCGCGGGAAAGCGGCAGGACTATGGTCGCGGCACCGAATACAGGCGTCAGCTGATGTAGTTGACCAGCGAGAGCTTCGAGAGCGAGGCCGTGACCTGGTAGCTGGCCTGAAGCCGGTTCTGGACGTCGAGCAGCTTGGCGACGACCTCCTCGGTCGGGGCCTGCTCGATCCCGTCGAGGGTGTTCTGGACCGTCGTCTGGGTGGCGGTGTTGGTGGTCTTGGCGTTCGACAGGCGCGTCGCCGCGACGCTGAGCTGCGTGACCGTGTCCTGGACGCTGGGATTGGTCTGGTCGGAGGCCGACAGCAGCGCCCCGGCCTTGCTGACCACCGTCTTATAGGTGGCGCTGGTGTTGGCGTCGCTCGTGGTCGGCAGCGCGTACGCCATGGTCGCGAGGCCCGCGAGCACGTTCTGGATCGTCTTGTCGTTGGCGCGGGCGCCGGTGCCGACCTGGCCGGTGGCGCTGACCTGGACCGACTGGGTGTCGAGCGCCGTGGTGGGCACGGCCTGGGTCGGGTCCGCCGGCGTCGTGTAGGTGTTCTCGCCCTGGTACCACAGCACCGTGTTGGTCGGGGTGGCAGCCACGTAGCCGGTCGGGTTCTTGGCCGCATCGTACGCGATGCGCTGGGGCATGATCCCGGTCCCCGAGGGACCGCCCCGGGCCGAGCCGGTGAAGAAGTCCTGGGTGACGGACGCCGTGGCGTTCACCGCCAGGGTGCCGGTGGCCGCACCCTTGAGGGCGTTGGTCAGCGTCGCGGACAGGTTCTTCATCGTGTCGGCCGCGGTGGCGCCGATGGCGAAGCTGGTGGTCGAGGTCGAGTCGGCGCTGGCGGCCGCGCTCAGGGTCACGGTGGTGGAGGTGCCGTCCGGCATCTTCAGCGCGAAGCTGACGCTGTCGCCCACCGCCGGCTGGCCCGCCAGACCGATGGTTAGAGCGGCCGGGCCGGTGCCGGTGATCGCGGCGTTGATCGCCGTCCCGGTGGTGGTGGGCGTGCCGGACAGGGTGAAGCCGAATCGGCCCCGGGTCGCGGCGTTCGCCTCGTCGGTCACCTGGACGGAGGTGGCGCTCGGCGCGGTCTGGGTCAGGCGGCCGTTGCCGCCCGGGCCCAGCTCCGCGGTGACGCGCTCGTTCACCAGCGCGGTGAGGCCGGCCAGCGTGTTGCCCTGGCTGTCGGTGGTGCCGTTGAGGATCGTGTCGGCGTCGAGCACCGGCTGGGTGGTGGCGTCGCGGCCGCCGAACAGGTAGCTGCCCGCGGCCGACTGGTTGAGGGTGTCCAGCGCCGTCTGCAGATTGGCAAGCGCGATCGAGCGGCCCGCCGTGGTGTTGGCCGCGATGCTCTGCAGGCCGTTGTTCAGGGCCGTGCGGGCGTCGGTGCCCAGCTTCGCGACCTGGGTCAGGCTGGTGACCGCGACATTGGTCCGGGTCTGGGCGGCGGTGATGCCGGCGCCGTAGCCGTCGAGCGCGCTCAGGGTCGCCTGGGCGGCGAGCGCCGTGGAGCGCCCGGTGCCGAGCCCGCCATAGGTCTGCGAGACCTTGCCGCTGGAGAGCTGGTTCGACAGGTCGTTCAGCTGGTTCTTCAGCGCCAGCAGCTGCGACGTGTTCCGGTTGGCGATGTAGGAGCCGGCCGCGAAGGGGGAGATCGTCGTCATGGTCAGATCTGCAGCAGCTGGTTGAGCATGTCGCGGGCGGCGGTGAGCACCCGGGCATTGGCGCCGTAGGCCGTCTGCAGGGCGATCAGGTTCGACATCTCCTGGTCGATATTGACCCCCGCCCCGGCGGAGAACCGGCTCTGCGCGGTCGAGAGGGCGGTCTGCTGGGTGTCGTCGAGGGCGGCGGCGTTCGAGGCCGCCGCGCCCTGCGAGGCGATCACGTCCTGGGCGAAGCCGACGACGCTCGCCCGGTAGGGCGCCGAGACGCCCCCGATCCCGCTCGACGACGAGAAGGTCTGCTGGGCCGAGGTCAGGGCGGTGAAGATCGCCTGCGCGCGGCCCCCCGAGGCGCTCTTGTCGGTGGCGCTGGAGGCGGTGAGCGCCGTGGTGTCGCCCGAGAGCGCCGGGTTGACCGAGATCCGCTGCGCGAAGCCGGTGAGCTGCGAGCCGCTGTCGAACGAGCCGGTGAACAGCCGCGGGGTCGGGGGCGGCGCCGCCGACACGTCGGTGAACAGGGCGAGCTGCGGGTAGCCCGTGGTCAGGTCGCTCGGCGAGGTCGGCTGTGTGATGCTGGCGGTCGCGGCGCTCGCGACCCTGCCGCCCGCCGTAAGCGTGAGCGTCGCATTCGCCGCCGTCGCAGGGCCGTTTGTGACGCCGAGCGCAGGGAGCTTATAGGGGGCGGACGCGGGATCGCTGTTGAACGTGTTCAGCGCGGCCTGGATCTGCGTGAAGTAGGTGGTCGGACCGCCGCTGGCGTTAAACGTCAGCGTCAGGCCGCTGGCATCCGTTGTCTGTCCGGCTGGAATGATCGTGCCGTTGCTCTGGGTCGTCGACGCGACCAGCGTCACGTTCCGCACCGTATTCGTGCTGTCGGTCACCTGAAAGGTCACCGAATTGCCGGGTTGCATCTTCGGCAGCGTGATCGTGGTGTCGCTGGCCGTGACACCGTTGGTGGTCGTGGTGTTGAGCGTGCCGCCGACGCTGGTGTTGGTCAGTGCGCTGGCGAGCCCCCCGGCCAGGTCGTCGAGCTGGCGCTGGGCCTGCGGCAGGATCTGGTCGCGCAGCTCGATCCCGGCCGCGAGGCTGCCCGACCGGATGGCACCGGGCGCGCCGAGGTCGATCTTGCCGCCGCCCGGGAGCGTCGCCGTGATGGTCCCGACCGTGCGCTGCGCCGGGTCGGTCGAGTAGGTCGAGTTGGGGTTGAGCGAGCCGTGGCCGTCGAAGGTCAGCACCGCCGCGCTGCCGCGGTCGACCAGGGTCACGCCCGACCGGGTCAGCACCGAGACCGTCCCGTCCCGCTGGTCCACGGTCTGGACGTCCATGTAGCCCGACAGCGTGTTGATCACCTGGTCGCGCTGGTCCTGGAGGTCGGCCAGGGACGCGGCGTCGGTGGTGTTCTGGATCTTGGCGTTCAGGCTCGCGACGCTGGACAGGAGCGTGCTGGCCGAGCGCGTGTCGGTGCCGAGCTGCGCCTCCACCCCGGTGCGCAGGTTCTGCACCGCGTTGGCGGCGCCGTTGATCTGGCTGGCCAGCGCCGAGGCGTTGCTCAGCACGGTGGTGCGGGCCGCCGCGGAGGTCGGGTTGGCCGACAGCTCCTGCAGCGACTGGGTGAAGGTGTTCAGCGTGCCGTCCAGCGCCGCCGCGCTGCCCGGCGCCCCGAACAGCGCGTCGAGCTGGGAGGCGATCCCGGCCTTGGTGCTGGTATAGGCCGCCCCCGAGGTCTCGAGCCGCAGCTGCTTGAGCGCGGCGGCGTCGAAGCTGCGGGTGATCGCCCCGGTGGCGACACCGGAATTGTTGGTCCCGGTGGCGACCGTCGAGAGCGTCCGCTTGACGTAGCCGGCGGTGCCCGCGTTGGCGACGTTCTGCGAGACGACGTTGATCGCCGCCTGCGTCGCCGCAAGGCCGGCGGTCGCGGTGGAAAGCGCGTTCAACGACATCTCACGGCCTCCGCGGTTCGGATTGCGTCCTCACTCAGCGGATCACGTTGAGCAGGTCAGACATCATCGTCTGGGCCGTCGACATGACGCGCGTGTTCGCAGAGTAGGCCTGCTGGGTTACGATCATCTTAGAGAACTCGCTCGCAATGTCGGTATTCGACTGCTCATTGCTCGCGCCCGTGATCGTGCTGCCGTTCAGCCCGACCAAAGCCGGCCCGGATTCGGCGGTCTGGAGGTAATTGCCGTTCGAATCGGCCTTGAGCCCGTCGGGATTGGCGAACTGGGCGATGCCCACCGTGGCGAGCCCCAGCACCGAGCCGTTCGAGAAGGTGCCGTTGATCTTGCCGTCCTCGCCGATCGCCACGCTGGTGAGCGTGCCGGCGCTGTTGCCGTTCTGGCTCAGCGTGTTCGTGGTCACGGCGCCCGACGTGTCGGCGTACTGCGTCAGGCCGGCCGTGCCGACATTCATGGTCATGTTCGCGAAGGTGTAGTCGCCCACCGTTACGTTGCCGAGCGGGACCGGGCTCGTCGTCGGCGCCGTCAGCTTGCCGGTGGAATCGAAGGTGAAGGCCGTGCCGACATTCTGCCAGGCCGTCGCATTCGCCGAGGCCGTGGGGTCGGAGGCGTAATAGAGGTTCCAGACCGCATCCTGCTTCGGTGTCGTCGAAGCGTCCTGCACTTTAGCCCAGCGCGTGCTCAGGGTTACCGGTGCTCCGGTCTGCGTGTAGGCGGTGATCGACGGGCCCGCGATGCTGTTATTGACGAATGTCCCAGGAGCCGTTGGATCGACCTTGGGATCAATCGAGGGACCGGGCAAGGTCGCGCCTGTGAGGACCACGGCCGCCGGAAGCTGGTTGTAGACGTCGGACCCGGAAGTCGCCGACGCGGTGGTGGCCGGCGTCGCCGGCAGGTTGGCCGCGTAGGTCAGCGACGTGGTCGGCTGGGCCGGAAGCGACGTGTCGCCGATCCGCAGCAGCCCGGTGCTGGTCGCCTGGCCGGTGACTGGATCGAGGTTGGTGCCGGTCAGGTAGCCGCCGGCGCCGTTGACCAGGTAGCCGTCCTTGTCCTTCGCGAAGTCGCCCCGGCGCGTGTAGACGTTCGTGCCGCTGAAGGTGGCCGCGCCGTTCGAATCGCCGGTCTTGCGCACTACGGTGAAGAAGCCGTCGCCGTTGATCGCCATGTTGGTCGGGACGCTCGACGCCACGACGTTGCCGGCGATCGTGTTGGTCAGCTGCGACTGCGCCAGGACCGAGCCGGCGACCTCGCGCTTCGGCGTGGTCTCGGACATCATGTCGACGAAGCTGGTGTCGATTCGCTTGAATCCGGTCGTCTGCGAGTTCGCGATATTCCCGGAGATGTTGCTGATGGCGTAGGATTGCGCCTGCAGTCCGGAGACCGAGGTCTGCAGGGCGGTAAAAAGATCCATGGCATGCGATCCCGATACGCGCCGCACTGGCCCGCAGGATCAAGGGACCGCAACCGCCGTGCCAGAGCTAAGCCCTTGATTCGTCAGGCACGGGCCGCCGCCGGCCCGGCAGCCCTCGCCGAGTGGGGATGCCGGCCCGGCAGATTCTGCCGGATCAAGGCTGCACCGGTCCGGCGCGCAGGCCGGCGGGCGTTTACGGGGTGTTATCCGGCGCGGGCGAAGATCGTCGACGGGGCAATCTGGGTGGGGCGCGTCCCGCCCGAACGCACACGCGATACGGATTTCGGATCTAGAGGTCATGCGGGCGAAACGGACGAGCCTCGTCCACATCATCTACTTCTCGCGCCTCACTCTGTCGGCGGATCCGGCGAAGCGATCGGAGCAGATCGCCGAGATCGGCCGCGTCGCGCAGAAGAAGAACGAATTCTCGGTGATCACCAGCTTCATGATCGTCGAGGGCAATTTCGCCTGCCAGGTGATCGAGGGCGAGCGCTCCTCGGTCCACGAGACTTTCGACCGGGTCAGCGCCGACCAGCGCCACCGGGATGTGCAGATCAACGAGTGGCGGGAGATCGCCAAGCGGGAATTCGTCCACTCCTTCAAGAGCGCCCAGCGCAACACGGCGAATGACGGCCTGTTCGCCAAGGCCAATCTGCTGCCGATGCTCCAGCGCGGGACCCCGAAGGCGACCGCGATCCACGGGCTCTGCCTGGCGCTCCAGAACGACGCGATGTCCCGCCAGGGCATCGACCACCTCTTCATCTGAGCCGAGCGATGTCCGAGAGCGATACGCCCCCGATCCTCATCGTCGACGACCAGGAGAAGCTCCTGCGTCTCGTGGTGATGCTGATGACCCGGATCGGCTTCCCCGACGTCGAGGGGGTGACCACGGCCGCCGAGGCCCTGGAACGGCTGCGCACGCGCCGCTACGCCCTGGTGATCTCCGACCTCACCATGGAGCCCATGGACGGGCTGGCCCTGCTGCGCGAGATCCGCGGCGACGACGCGCTGATGAACACGCCCTTCATGCTCACCGAATCGTCCTTCGACTTCGAGGACATCAACCTCGCCCACCAGGCGGGCGCGGACGCCTTCATCCTCAAGCCGTTCGACATGGCGGTGCTGAAGAGCAAGCTGAAACAGGTGCTCAACCGCAAGCCGCGCAAGCGCGACGCTCCGATCGCGGCGGAATCGACGCTCACCGTGGATTTCCCGATGCTCGGGAAGTTCTGAGGCGCTTGGCAGGGTTTCCCCGTCGCCGGCTCATCCACTCCGTCCTCCCGGGGCCGCGCAGCGGAGCCCGGGATCCAGGACCGCCGACAGACCGCGGTTTCACGGCACCGGCGGCTTATCCCGGCCAATCCCGTGACCCCGAGCTGCGGCGCCGCAGCCGGGGAGGGCGCCTCCCGGAATCCCATGGCTGGCCGGAGGCCTCCGTCGAGGCCCGCTGACGCGGGCACCTCAGGATCAGGGGGATGATGGAAGTGATCCGGTGACAGCGGCGGTCCGGGTACGGCCGCAGATCACAGGTCGCCGTGTCCGATCATCGCTGACCTGAGGGGGAAGCGAGACGCCCCCACCCCAAAGGAATCACGCCGCCCGCTTCTGGTAATCCTTCACGTCGGTGAAGCGCACCGCCGGGTAGCGCTCCTCCTCGTAGCGGAGCGAGAACGCCGTGGTCGCCATGAAGACCGGCGCGCCGTCGAGGTCCTTGGCCATGGCCGAGCCGTGGCTGTCGACGAACTTGTCGAGCTCGACCTCGGAATCCGAGGACACCCAGCGGCAGACCGAGAAGCGCGAGGTCTCGTAATCCACCGGCAGGCCGTACTCGGCCTGGAGGCGCTCCTTCAGCACGTCGAGCTGGAGCGCGCCGACCACGCCGACGATCGCCTGGCTGCCGTCCTGGGGCACGAACACCTGGACGACGCCCTCCTCGCCCATCTGCTGCAACGCCTCGCGCAGCTTCTTGGCCTTCATGGCGTCGGTGAGCTTGATCCGCCGGAGGATTTCCGGGGCGAAGCTCGGAACGCCGCGGAACAGCAGATCCTCGCCCTCGGTGAGCGTGTCGCCGATCCGCAGGGTGCCGTGGTTCGGGATGCCGACCACGTCGCCGGCAAAGGCCTCGTCCGCGATGGCGCGGTCCTGCGCGAAGAAGAATTGCGGCGCCGAGAGCGAGATCGGCTTGCCGGTGCGCACCAGCCGGGCCTTCATGCCCCGGCTGAGCTTGCCCGAGCAGACCCGCATGAAGGCGATCCGGTCCCGGTGGTTCGGGTCCATGTTCGCCTGGATCTTGAACACGAAGCCGGTCATGCGCGGCTCGGTCGGCTCGACCAGGCGCTTGTCGGCATCCTGACCGCGCGGCGGCGGCGCCACCTTGGCGAGGCCGTCGATGAGGTCGCGCACGCCGAAATTGCGCAGCGCCGAGCCGAAGAACACCGGCGTCAGGTGGCCCTCGCGGAACGCGTCGAGATCGAACGGCTTCAGCCCGCCCTCGGCCAGCTCCACCTCCTCGCGCCACGCATCGGCGGCGCCGTTCTCGGTGAGCAGCTCGTCGAATAGCGGGTCCTGGGGGCCCGACACCGCGACCATGCCGGCATCCTCGGCGGCGTCGAGCCGGCGCACGCGGTTGCCGCCGAGCTCATAGGTCCCGGAGAAGTTGCGGCCGGTGCCGATCGGCCAGGTGACCGGGGCGACGTCCAGCGCCAGCGTCTTCTCGATCTCGTCGAGCAGCTCGAACGGGTCGCGGGCCTCGCGGTCGAGCTTGTTGACGAAGGTGACGATCGGGATGTCGCGCAGCCGGCAGACCTCGAACAGCTTGCGCGTGCGCGCCTCGATGCCCTTCGCGGCGTCGATCACCATCACGGCCGAATCGACCGCGGTCAGCGTCCGGTAGGTGTCCTCGGAGAAGTCCTCGTGGCCCGGCGTGTCGAGCAGGTTGAAGACGCAGTCGCCGTACTCGAAGGTCATCACCGAGGTGACCACCGAGATGCCGCGCTCCTTCTCGATGCCCATCCAGTCGGACCGGGTCGAGACCCGGTTGCGCTTGGCCTTGACCTCGCCGGCGAGCTGGATCGCGCCGCCGAACAGCAGCAGCTTCTCGGTCAGCGTGGTCTTGCCCGCATCCGGGTGCGAGATGATCGCGAAGGTGCGCCGCCGCGCAACCGGATCGGCCGGCTTCGCTTCGGACTTGGTCTGCATCAGCATGGAGCGAACGCTCTGGGTCGGCAAAACGTGAGGGGCGTCGCCCGGCGGTGCCGTCACGGGCGAAGGTCTCCGGATCGTGTAGCGGCAAGCCCCGGCCTTGGCAAAGAACCGCCGCCGGAGCCCTTAATCTGCGGTACAGGCGCGCCGGATCAGGCTCGACCGGGCGACCAATTCTTCGGCGAGAGCACCGATGATGCGCACCGCACAGCTGTCCCTTCGCGTGGCCTTCGCGGCGATGCTGATGGCCGCCGGGCCGCTCGCCGCGCAGACCGGCCCGGCGCCGGCCGCCGATGTCGCGTTCCTCGACGCCCTGACCTGGGGTGCCACCCCGTCGGCCTTCGCGCAGCTGCGCCGGGAGGGCCGCGCCCGCTGGCTGCAGGCGCAGCTCCACCCGCCGGCCGAGCCGCACCTGCCGCCCGCCGCGCAGGCGCAGGTCGACGCGCTGACGCCCCCGGGAACGCTGCTCGAACGCGCCCGATCCCTCGAGGCGCAATCCAAGGCCGGCAAGGACTTGGCCGATCCGGAGGCCCGCAAGGCCGCCCAGAGCGCGTTCCAGGCCGCGCTGAACGATGCCGCCCGGAACGCCGCCTCCGCCTGGGTGCTGCGCGCCCTCTACAGCCCGGACCAGCTGCGCGAACGGCTGACCTGGTTCTGGTTCAACCGCCTCAACGTCCACCAGGGCAAGTCGACCCTGCGCGCCGCGGTGGGCGACTACGTCGACACGGCGATCCGCCCCCACGTCCTCGGACGGTTCCGCGACCTCTTGATGGCGAGCCTGCGCCACCCGGCGATGCTGCGCTACCTCGACAACGACGCCAACGCGGCGGGCCACATCAACGAGAATTACGCCCGCGAGATCATGGAGTTGCACACGATGGGCGTCGGCTCCGGCTATAGCCAGGCCGATGTCGAGGCCCTCGCGCGGATCCTCACCGGGGTCGGGATCGACCTGAAGCCCGAATCGCCCAAGCTCCGCCCCGAGCACGCCGCCGACTTCATCCGGGACGGCCTGTTCGAATTCAACCCGAACCGGCACGATTACGGCGACAAGACCTTCCTGGGCACGCGCATCCGCGGCCGCGGCTGGCCCGAGGTCGAGGAGGCGCTCGACCTGATCGCCCGGCACCCCGCCACCGCCTCCAGCGTCTCCCGGGCGCTCGCCACCTACTTCATGGGCCAGGCGCCGGACGACGCGCTGGTGGCCCGGCTGGCGGCGATCTTCACCCGCACCGACGGCGACATTGCCGCCGTGATGGAGGCCCTGATCCGCGAGCCCGCCTTCGCGGCGGCGCAGACCAGCGCCTTCAAGGATCCGGTGCGCTACGTCTTCTCGGCCCTGCGGATGGCCTATGACGAGCGGGTGATCCTCAACACCGGCCCGGTGCTCGGCTGGCTGAACCGCCTGGGCGAGGGCCTGTTCAACCGCTCGACGCCGGACGGCTACGCCCTCGACGCCGCCGCCTGGAGCGGCCCGGGCCAGCTCACCACCCGGTTCGAGATCGCCCGGCAGATCGGCTCCGGCCCGGCCGGTTTGTTCAAGCCGGCCGCCCCGGACCGGCCCGAGGAGCCGGCCTTCCCGGTCCTCGCCAACGCCCTCTACTTCTCGACGCTGTCGGGGACGCTGAGCGCCCCCACGAAGGACGCGCTGGCCCAGGCGGTCTCGCCGCAGGACTGGAACACGCTCTACCTCGCCTCGCCGGAGTTCATGCGATGAATCGCCGTGACCTTCTTCGCGCCGCCACGGCCCTCGGCCTCACGTCCGTGGCCGGCCGCGTCTGGGCGGCCCCGAAGGCGGATGCCCGCCTGCTGGTCGTGTTCCTGCGCGGCGCCTACGACGCGGCCAACGTGGTGATCCCCACGGGCAGCGCGTTCTACTACCAGGCCCGGCCCAACCTCGCCGTGGCCAGGCCCGATCCCGGCAATCCGAACGCCGCGCTGGCGCTCGACGCCGATTGGGGACTCCACCCGGCGCTGCGCGACACGATCCTGCCGCTCTACGCCAAGGGCCAGGCGGCCTTCGTGCCTTTCGCCGGCACCGACGACCTGACCCGCAGCCATTTCGAGACCCAGGACACGATCGAGCTCGGCCAGACGGTCGGCGCCACCCGCGACTACAATTCCGGCTTCATGGCGCGGCTCGCCGCGGAGCTGACCCGGGTCCGGCCGATCGCCTTCACGGAGCAGATGCCGCTGATCTTCCGGGGTGGCGAGACCGTGCCGAACGTCGCCATCAACGGGGTCGCCAAGCCGGGTCTCGATGCCCGGCAGGCCAGGCTGATCGCCGCCATGTACGGCGACACCAAGCTGGCCGGCGCCGTGGCCGAGGGGTTTCGCGTGCGCGACGCGGTCTACACCACGATCTCGGACCATGCCGGACAGGCCGATCGCGGCGCGGTCTCGCCGAAGGGCTTCGAGCTCTCGGCGCGGCGCATCGGCCGGCTGATGCGCGAGACCTTCAACCTCGGCTTCGTCGATGTCGGCGGCTGGGACACCCACGTGAACCAGGGCGCCGGCACCGGCTATCTCGCCGACCGGCTCGGCGAGCTGGGCCGGGGCCTGGGGGGCTTCGTCGAGGAGATCGGGCCGGGCTGGTCCGAGACCGTCGTGGTGGTGCTGTCCGAGTTCGGCCGCACCTTCCGGGAGAACGGAAACCGCGGCACCGATCACGGCCACGGCAGCGTCTACTGGGTGCTGGGCGGCGGAATCCGGGGCGGCCGCATCGTCGGACCGCAGATGCGCGCCGACGCGGCGCATCTGTTCCAGAACCGGGATTACCCGGTGCTCACCAACTACCGCGCCCTGCTCGGCGGCCTGCTCCAGCGCCTCTACGGCCTGGATCAGGCGAGCCTCCACCGGGTCTTCTCCGGCGCCGAGCCTGCCGATCTCGGGCTGATCTGAGCGGCCGCCGTCGGGGCCCCGCGCCGATCAACCGCCCAAGGGGCGAGCTGGTCGGGAACCCGGCCTCAGGCGGCCTCGGCCGCCAGGGCGCGCAGGTCGGCGACGAGGGCGTCGACGCGCGCGGTCTCGGCATCCCAGGCGAACATGAACCGCGCCCCGCCGCCGATGAAGGTGTAGAACCGCCAGCCCCGCGCCCGCAGCCGCTCCATGGTCGCGGCCGGCATCGCCAGGAAGACGGCGTTGGCCTCGACGGGGAACAGCGCGCGGATCCCCGGGAGCCCGGCGACGGCATCGGCGAAGCGCCGGGCGCAGGCATTGCCGTGGGCGCCGTTCCGCAGCCAGGCGCCGCTCTCCAGCATGCCGACCCAGGGGGCGGACAGGAAGCGCATCTTCGAGGCGAGCTGGCCGGCCTGCTTGCACCGGAAGCCGAAATCCTCGGCGAGCTTGGGATCGAAGAACACCACCGCCTCGCCGGCATGCATGCCGTTCTTGGTGCCACCGAAGCACAGCACGTCGATCCCGGCCCGCCAGGTCATGTCGGCGGGGCTGCAACCGAGGCTGGCGCAGGCATTGGCGAAGCGCGAGCCGTCCATGTGCAGGGCGAGGCCGAGGTCCCGGCAGGTGGCCGACAACGCCCGCAGCTCGGCCAGCGTGTAGACCTGCCCGGTCTCGGTCGGCTGGGTGATCGTGACCACCCGCGGGCGCGGGAAATGGATGTCGCTGCGGTTGGTGGCGAGCCCGCGGATCGCCTCCGGGGTGAGCTTGCCGCCCTCGGTGCGCGCCGTGAGCAGCTTGGAGCCGTTGGAGAAGAATTCCGGCGCCCCGCACTCGTCGGTCTCGACATGGGCCGAATCGGCGCAGATCACGCTGTGGTAGGATTGGCACAGGGCGGCCAAAGCGAGGGCGTTCGCGGCGGTGCCATTGAAGGCGAAGAACACCTCGCACTCGGTCTCGAACAGGCGGCGGAACGCGTCCGCGGCCCGGGCCGTCCAGGCATCCTCACCATAGGCCGGCGCGTGGCCGCGATTGGCCGCCTCCATGGCGGACCACGCCTCCGGGCAGATGCCGGAGTAGTTGTCACTGGCGAATTGCTGCGAGTCGTCGTGTTGCATGGGCACAGCCTAGATCCGCGTCCGATCGCGTTGCAATCGGGCTCGGCGCCAAATCGAGGCGGAGCAGGGCTGGTGCGCGTGGAACCGGTATCCGACTCGCCGCCAGGGGTTTCGAGACCGCCACGGCGAAGATCGCTGCCGCGAAGATGTTGGAACTGGTTCGCGCTTGGTGTAGAAGGCGCGCCAAGGCGTGGGCTCCACGCCGATTCGGAAACCGACGTTCCCGTCCCTCCCGGGTTCTCCCGGGCGAGGGACGTTGCCGGTTTCCAGATCGGCGGCGGGCTGCGCGAGCCCCAAATCCAGGTCCAGAGGATCAAGTCCGTTGCAGGTACTCGTTCGCGATAACAACGTCGATCAGGCGCTCCGCGTCCTCAAGAAGAAGATGCAGCGTGAAGGCATCTTCCGTGAGATGAAGCAGCGCAAGGCTTATGAGAAGCCGTCCGTCCGCAAGGCGCGCGAGAAGGCGGAAGCCGTCCGCCGCGCCCGCAAGCAGGCGCGCAAGACCGCGATCCGCGAGGGTCTGATCGCCGCTCCGAAGCCGAAGCCCCGTTTCCCGGCCGGCAGCCGCCGCCCCGGCTTCCCGTCGCCGTCTGCCGCCGGCCCGCAGGGCGGCAACGCCGCCGGCCAGGTTCCGGTGAACCCGGCGCCCGTCGCCTAAGACGTTCGTCCCCGAACGGCAGGAGCCCGGACCGCGCGAGCGGCCGGGCTTTTTGCGTTCGATCATCGCTTGGAGCGTGAGAGTTCCGGGCGCGGCCGCAGCTGCGGATACCCGTAACCCTCCCGTCCGTTGTCAAGCTCCGTCATTGCGAGCGCAGCGAAGCAACCCAGGGCTGCGCGCCCTTCCCGAACGTGGCGTTCCCTGGGTTGCTTCGCTGCGCTCGCAATGACGGCAGAAGAGGCTGCAACCCACTGCCGGCAACCATCGTGTGCGGCTGAGCAGAATCGCAGCTCGCGCATCTGCGCCGGGACAGAGCCTCCGCGGAGCCCGGATACGCGGCCCCCTCCCCTCATCGGGAGGAGGCGCGCCGCACCCCCGTTTCAGGCCGCCTTGGCGGCCATCGTGGCGTGCTCGGCCTGGACCAGCACGTCGAGCGCCCGCCAGGGCTTCTGCATGTAGACCGCCTGGTTGGGCAGGCGTTCGTCGCGGCTCGCCCCGGAGGTGACGACCACGCGCACGTCCGGCCAGCGGCGCTCGACCGCCTGCGCGAGCGACACGCCGTCCATGGCGCCCGGCAGGCGGATATCGGCGAACAGCAGCGCCACGGTGACGTCGGACCGCTCCAGCACCGAGAGCGCGGCCTCGGCGCTCTCGCAGGCAATCACGCCGAGATCGCTCTCTTCCAGGACCGCGGTCGCGAGGTCGCGCACCGCCGCGTCGTCCTCCACGACAAGGGCCACGGGGGCGGAACACTCGGGCTGTGCGCGATCCATGTAAATCTCCTGTTCTGGTTTGCGTTCGCCCCCTCGACGGGTCGCGGCCTCATTGATGGACCGCTGATTCCCCGATTCGGCCATGGTGACCTGCGAGGAGCCGGCTCACAAGTGTCCCCGTGGTCGAGCCGTTCTTGCCCGCTCCGCGATCAAGCGGCGCCATTTTTGCTCGGATCGCCCGAAAATGGCGCAGCTGGGGCGCGGTTAAGAAACTGTTCACCCGTGTGGACCGACTGTTAATCTCATTCGCGGGCACCCGTTCCGTTCCGGGGGTGACCTTCAGCGGATCGCGCACGGACCACAGAAGGATCGACGTCCGACATGTGCCGTTTCCTCGCCTATAGCGGTGAGCCGGTCTTTCTCTCGGACCTGGTCTGCGCGCCGACGCATTCGCTGGTGCACCAATCCCTGCACGCCGACGAGGGGAAGACCGAGACCAACGGCGACGGGTTCGGCATCGGCTGGTACGGCGAGCGCCCGGAGCCCGGCGTCTATCGCGACATCTCCCCGGCCTGGTCGGACGAGAACCTGACCAACCTGTGCGGCCAGGTGCGTGCGCGGACCTTCTTCGCCCATGTCCGCGCTTCGACCGGCACCGCCACGGCCCGGGCGAATTGCCATCCGTTCGTCTACGGGCGGCACCTGTTCATGCATAACGGCCAGATCGGCGGCTATCACCGCATCAAGCGGCGGCTCGAGGCCCTGATTCCGGACACGTTCTACGATCACCGGCGCGGCAGCACCGATTCCGAGGCGATCTTCCTGCTGGCTCTGGCCAACGGGCTCGAGCAGGACCCGGTCGGCGCCATGGCCCGCACCCTGGAGACGGTCCGCGGCCTGATGAAGGAGGCGGGCGTCTCGGAGCCGCTGCGCTTCACCGCCCTGCTCACCGACGGCGAGACGCTGACCGCCTATCGCTGGGCCTGCGACGGCCGGCCGCCGAGCCTGTATTTCCGCGATGGCCCGGGCGGGATCGTCGTCGTGTCCGAGCCGATCGACGGCTGCCGCGAAGGCTGGCAGGTCGTCCCGAAGGGCGGCACCCTCCGGGCCCGGCACGGCAGCGCCACCATCGTCTCGGGCCCCGAGGCCATCCGCTCCCGCGCCGCCTGACCGGGTTTCGGCGGCGAACGCTCCGATCCGACCTCAGCCATGCCGCGAGCGGGATTGTCGATCCGCGCCACGTTGCCACATGTCGGCCACGGCCGAGCATGCGGCCGGGCGGGAATTGACCGATGTATCCGGATACCGAGCTTCACATTGCCGGACGCTGGCGCGCGGGCGCCGACCGGGAGACCCTGGGCGTCCTGAATCCGGCCACGGGCGAGACGATCGGCCAATGCGCCGTCGCCACCACGGCGGATCTCGACGAGGCCCTGGCCGCGGCCGCCCGTGCCTTCCCGGCCTGGCGGAAGGTGTCGGCCTTCGAGCGCGGCAAGCTGATGCGCAAGGCCGCCGACCTGCTGCGCAGCCGCGCCGACGAGATCGCCCGCATCATGACCCAGGAGCAGGGCAAGCCGCTGGCCGAGTCGCGGGTCGAGACCCTGGCGGCCGCCGACATCATCGACTGGTTCGCTGAGGAGGGTAAGCGCGCCTACGGCCGCGTCATCCCGGCCCGCGCCGACGGCGTGCTGCAGGCGGTGGTGCGCGAGCCCGTCGGCCCCGTGGCCTGCTTCACCCCCTGGAACTTCCCGATCAACCAGGCGGTCCGCAAGATCTCGGCGGCGCTCTGCACCGGCTGCACGGTGATCCTCAAGGGGCCCGAGGACACGCCGGCGAGCTGCGCCGCCCTGGTCCGCGCCTTCCTGGATGCCGGCATCCCGGGCGACGCCCTGTCGCTAGTCTACGGCGACCCGGGGACGATCTCGGCCTACCTGATCCCGCACCCGGTGATCCGCAAGATCTCGTTCACCGGCTCGACGGTGATCGGCAAGAAGCTCGCGGCGCTGGCCGGCGAGCACATGAAGCGCGCCACGATGGAGCTCGGCGGCCACGCCCCGGTGATCGTGTTCGGCGATGCCGACGTGGAGAAGGCCGTCTCGGTCCTCGCCCCGTCGAAGTTCCGCAATGCCGGTCAGGTCTGCGTCTCGCCGACCCGGTTCCTGGTCCACGATTCGGTGTTCGACCGGTTCGTCGAGGGCTTCACCAGCCACGCCAAGAGCCTGAAGGTCGGCGATGGCCTCGACCCCGATACCAAGATGGGCCCGCTGATCCACGGGCGTCGCCTGGAGGCGATCGAGGCGCTCACCGCCGATGCCGAATCGGCCGGGGCGTCGCTGCGGGCCGGCGGCAAGCGCATCGGCAACCGCGGCAACTTCTTCGAGCCGACGGTCTTCACCGAGGTGCCGCTGACCGCCCGGATGATGAACGAGGAGCCGTTCGGCCCGGTGGCCATGATCAACCGGTTCTCGGAGGACGAGGAGGCGCTCACCGAGGCCAACCGCCTGCCCTACGGGCTCGCGGCCTACGCCTATACCCGCTCGGCCGAGCGGGCCGCGCGGGTGGCGAACACGGTGGAGAGCGGGATGATCTCGATCAACCACCACGGCCTCGCGGTGCCGGAGACGCCCTTCGGCGGCGTCAAGGAATCCGGCTACGGCAGCGAGGGCGGCTCGGAAGCGCTCGACGCCTATCTGGTGACCAAGTTCGTCACGCAGGCCAACTTCTGATCCCGACCCGGCGCGTCGCCGCAAGTGGCGCGCCGACATCCGTCAGTAATGCGGCGGCGGCGGTTCCGGCCCACGCGGCGCGGACCGGGCCGCCGCCTCCTCGACCTGATCCCGCAGCGCCGCGACCTGGCGGACCAGCCGGTCGATCACCCGCCACTGCTCCGTGACGGTGCGGTTCAGATCCTCGATGACCGAGTCCTGCTCGGTGAGGCGCATCTCCAGGCGATCGATGCGGGTGGGCTCGTCCATGGCCGGTCTCCAATCCGGCCCGCGATACCGCATCCGCGGCCGGTTTCCGACCGCGCCGGCTTACGCCGCCTGCACCCGCTCCGCCACCGCGACCCGGTCGCGCCCGCCATGTTTGGCGACGTAGAGCGCGGCATCGGCCCGACGCATCAGCGCCTCGTAATCGACCCCGTCGCGGGCCTGCGCGATCCCGATGCTGACGCTGACCTGCAGGTCCGGCAGTTCCGAGACCGACAGGCTCGCGAAGGTCCGGCGCAGTTCCTCGGCCCGCGCCAGGGCCTCGGCCGGGGAGACGTCGGGCAGCAGGCAGGCGAATTCCTCGCCGCCCAGCCGGCCGAGCACCGCCTCCCGGGGAAGCAGGGAAGCGGCCATGGTGCAGAACCCGACCAGCACGGCGTCGCCGACCGCGTGGCCGTGGACATCGTTGACCGCCTTGAACCGGTCGAGGTCGAACAGCAGCAGGGCCACGTCCCGGCGCGTGGCGAGGGCCGCCGCCGCGGCCTCGGCGAAGGCCCGCCGGTTGGGGATTCCCGTGAGCGGGTCCGTCGCCGCGGCGAGGCGCTGCTCGCGCTCGGCCCGCTCCTTGACCAGGGCCATGCAGGTGAAGGCCAGGGCGATCGAGAACAGCAGCGTGACGAAGCACAGGATCGCCACCCAGGGCGAGGTCAACGGGTTCAGCTTCGGCGGCGGCGGCGCCAGAAGCGTCGACGGGATGCGCACAAGGTAGAAGGTGGCGTGCAGCCCCAGCGTGGTCACGGCCGCCACCCGCGACGCGAGGCGCTCGTCGCGGCCGCGCCAGAACGCGCGGGCCGAATCGGCGGAATAGAGGGCCGCCACCGCGGACGCGTACACGATCCGGGCCTCCATCGATCCGTAGAAGGCCGGCACCAGGCAGAGCACGCACCAAATGGCGGCCCCCGCGAGCGCCAGGCCGATCCGGATCGGTCGCCCCTCGAACGAGCGGACGCCGCTCCAGATCAGCCCATAGGCCGCCAGCACGACGGCGTTGGACAGCGCGATCGATACGAGGTCGGGGATCTGGCCGCGCAGGGCGAGGCCGGCGGAGCCGACGGCACCGAGAATATGCGCGGCGCCCCACAGCGCCAGGGCGCGCGACGCCGGCGCCTGCCGCCACGACAGAACGAACAGCGTGCCGACCAGCAAGGTCATCACGGAACTAACGATCAGCAGGGTGGCTGGATCGAGATGCACGGCGTTCTATCAGTCTCCGACTCGAACGATAGCACGAGCCATCTGATATTGGCCGGACCTCAACGCACGTTCCGGCTCATTTCGCACCGGCGCGACGAAAATACCGCGCCGATGCTTACACTTCAGCGCGATAGCAACCTTCGGTTGTGATGTCGCGGGACGCCTCAGGCTGGTCCGGCCGCCCAGACCTTGAGCGGCTGTGCCTCTTCAGGCCCGATGCGCCATGGATGCTGCGCAGTACTGGACGCCACCGAACGGGCGCGAGGCCCGCCCTCCTGGGGGCCGGTCGCGGTCCACGACGAGGGATCGCCTGGTCTTGCCCGGTGCCCCCTCCGAGCCGGCGCCCCTATCCTGAGGCGCCCGGCGATCGGAGGGCACGTCACGATGAGGGCGCGGGTGGGGACAATGCCGAGACACACTATCCCAAGTCGCGTGCCGCGTGGATCACCGGCACCGCCGGGGCGCCTTCCCACTCGGTGTTGGCGGGGATCGACTCGCCCTTCATCACGATGGTGAGCGGGCGCAGGCGCGCGTAGTCGCCGACCTTGGTGTCGTACAGGACCGTCGCGAACGACCCGACCGATACGCCGCGGCCGACCACGACGCGGCCGATCTTCATGATCCGGTCCTCGTACAGGTGGGTCTGCAGCGCGGAGACGCGGTTGATCGTGGCGTAGTCGCCGATCGACACGCAGTCGAACTCGGTGATGTCGGTGGTGAGCATGCACACGCCCTTGCCGACCTTCACGCCGAACAGGCGCAGGGCCCAGGGCAGGAACGGCGTGCCCTGCAGGTGCTCGAGCAGCACCTTGCCGGCGAGGCCCCAATAGGCCACCGCGATCGCCTCGGTGCGCATCGCCCACCAGGACCACATCGGCTGCATGCCCGGCTTGTAGACGCCCATCAGCAGCCACTTCATCGCGATGACTGCGGCGGACTGGATCAGCGCGATGCAGACGCTGGCCGTGACGAAGCTGACGGCCAGCCCGGTCCAGTCCTTCTCCAGGATCGCCGGGTAGAAGTACCAGTCGATCACGGTGATCGCCAGGGTGATGTAGAGCATCGGCGAGAACGAGGTCGCGAACGCCTCGAACACGCCGCGCCGGATCTTCGGCCACATCCCGGGCTCGTAGGTCTGGGCGTTCGATCCGAGATCGACCTTCTGGCGGGCGGGCAGCCGGATCGGCGGCGAGCCGAACCAGGTCTCGCCGGGGCTCATCGCGTCGTTGGCCGGCGGCTTCGACTTGATGCCGATCAGCACGTCGTCCGGGATGACGGCGCCGGGCGGGACCACGGCATCGTTGCCGACGAAGACCCGCGCCCCGGTGCGCACCGGCTCGAGATGCATCCAGCCGCGGCGGATCTCCTCCTCGCCGTACACGACCTCGTCAGCGATGAAGTTCTTCGCGCCGACCTCGGCCAGGTCGTAACGGCCGGCGAGGTTGGTCGAGATCTCGGCGCCGTGGCCCATATTGGCGCCCATCAGCCGGTACCAGGCGCGCATGTAGACCGTGGCGAACAGCGACGAGAGCGTCTCCAGCGTCACCTCGACGGCGAGCGCCAGCGACCACTTGCGCAGGTAGAACAGCGAGTGGACCGAGTAGGTGCCCGAGCGGGTCCGCGGCAGCACGATCCAGCGGATGCCGGCGATCAGCAGCACCGTGCCGGCGGTCATCAGCATGGCGGTCGGCCAGGTGAGGATCGGCAGGTACCAGTGGTAGTCGACATCGGTGATGTCGGAGAGCGAATCCGAGATCTGGTCGAAGATGAAGAAGGCCGGGAAGATCGGCAGCAGGCCGACCGCCGGGATCGCGCCGAGCAGCACGATATAGGCCGCCGCGAAGGCGGCGCGGCGCGGGAAGGAGGCCTCGGCCGCCGCCGGCAGCTCGGCCGGGTTCGCCAGGCCGACCTTGCGGCCGGGCGAGCCGTCCCAGATCTCGGCCGGGCCGACCCGGGTGCCGGTCGGGATCGTGGTGAGGTCGGCGATCTCGGCCTGCGCGCCGATCACCGTGTCGTGGCTGAGCACGCAGGAGGTGCCGATCGCGGCATCCGCGCCGATCTCGACGGAGCCGATCACCAGCTCGTTGCCGACGATCTCGGCATTGGCGATGACCAGCCGGCCGCCGAGCGACGCGCCGTCGCCGATGGTGAGCAGGTCGGGGGCGCCGATCTCGATGTCGGAGATCAGCGCGTCGCGGCCGACCTTGGCCCCCATCAGCCGCAGATAGACCGAGATCGCTGGCGAGCCCTGGAGCCACTTCACGTGGACCAGGGGTGCCAGGCGCTGCGCCAGCCACCAGCGGTAGTAATAGGCGCCCCAGAGCGGGTAGCGGCCGGGCTTGGTCTTGCCGAGAACCAGCCACTTGCCCGCCACCGCGACCACCGCGGTCACGCCGTTGATCGCGATGTAGACGAGGAGCAGCACGCCCAGTTCGGCGAAGAAGCTGAGGCCGCCGCCGGTGAGCAGCAGGTAGGTCACGAACATGCCGAGCCACTGCGCGGTGGCCAGCGCGATGACGAAGGGCAGCGCGACGGCCTGGGCCAGCCCGCACAGGGCCCGCCGCAGCAACGGCGGCGGTTCGAAGCTCAGGTCACGGACCGAGGCCGCCGCGCCCATGCCGCCGGTGCGGGCGATCAGCGCGTCGGCCATCGCCCGCATGGTGCGCAGGGCGTAGACGTCCGGCAGGGTGATGCCGGCGAGCGCCGGGGCCTCGCGCACCGCCGAGACGAAGCGGGCGGCCAGCAGCGAGTGCCCGCCGAGATCGGCGAAGAAATCGCCCTCCAGCGGGATCGGCTGGTTGCCGAAGACCTGCTTGGCCGCGGCGACCAGCGCCGCCTCGGTCTCGTTGGCCGGGGGTTCCTGCTCGCCGTCGGCCGACACGACCGTGAGCGGGGCGATCTTCAGCGCCTTGCGGTCGACCTTGCCGGAGGTCAGGCGCGGCAGGGTCTCGGCCAGCTCGAAATGGCCGGGCACCATGTAGGGCGGCATCTGGCCGGCGAGCGTCCGGCGTAAGGTGGCGGTGTCCACGGTCCGGCCGCGCTCGGGGATCAGGAAGGCGACGAGCCGGTCGACGCCGTCGTCCTGGCGCAGCACCACGGCAGCCTGGTTGATGTCGGGCACGCTGCGGATCCGCGCCTCGATCTCGCCAAGCTCGACCCGGAAGCCGCGGATCTTCACCTGGTCGTCGATGCGGCCGTGGAACAGGATCCGCCCGGCGGCATCGAGCGAGACCGCATCGCCCGAGCGGTAGAGGATCGGGTCGGTCCCGTCCGAGGCGAACGGGTTGGCGATGAATTTTTCGGCGGTCAGCTCGGCCCGCGCCAGGTAGCCCCGGGCGACGCCGGGGCCGCCGATCAGCAACTCGCCCTGCTGGTCGCGGCCGAGCAGGCTCAGATCCTCGCCCGCGACATAGACCGAGTAATTCGGGATCGGGCCGCCGATGGTCACCGGCTCGCCCGGGCGCATCTCGGCCGCGGTGGCGACCACGGTCGCCTCGGTGGGCCCGTAGGTGTTGAACAACTGGCGCGAGCCAGTGGCCCAGCGGGCGACCAGCGGCTCGGGCAAGGCCTCTCCACCGAGCAGGACCAGGCGCACGGTTGGCAGGTCGCCGGAGATCATCGCCAGCAGGGTCGGCACGGTGTCGAGCACCGTGATCCGCTCGGCCTCCAGGATGCCCGGCAGGGATTCGACGTCGCCCATCATGGCCGGGCTCGCCACGAACAACGTCGCGCCGACGAGATACGGGACCCAGATCTCCTCCATCGACAGGTCGAAGGCGACCGAGGCGCCCTGGAACACGATGTCGTCGGCGCGCATGCCGTAGAGCGCGTTCCCCGACCGGAGGAAGTGGCAGATGTTGGCGTGGCTGATGACGATGCCCTTGGGCACGCCGGTCGAGCCCGAGGTGTAGATCAGGTAGGCGGGATGCTCCGGCGTCAGGCCGGCGGCGCGGGCATCCGGCACCGCCGCATCCACGGGCGTCGCGGCATCGAGATCGGCCGGGGTCAGGGCCGGCGCCGCGTCGGGCGCGGCGGCGGCGAGCGCCGGCGAGACCAGCAGCGCCTTGGCGGCGGCATCCGTCAGACAGACCCCGACCCGGTCGGCCGGCGCCTCGGCGTCGAACGGGAGCCAGGCGGCGCCCGACAGGGTGATGCCGATCTGGGCGACGAGAAGGTCGGGACCGCGGGCCATCCAGAGGCCGACGATGTCGCCGGGGCCGATACCGCGATGGGCGAGGCCGGCGGCGATCCGCCCGGCGCGGGCGGCGACCTCGGCATAGGTCAGGCTGGGGTGGACGCCGCCCGCGATCACGCGCGCACCGTCGATCAGGCAGGGATGCTCCGGCCGGGCACGCGCCGAGGTGAGAAAGATCTCGGCCAGCACCTCGTCGCGGATCAGGTCGGGGCGGTGCGCGCCGCGCAGCACGGCCGCCCCGTCCGCCGGACGCTCACGCGCCTCGGCAGCCGGTCCGGACCGGGTCTTCTCGGCGAGGTCGCTCATCCGCTGCTCCGCTGGCCGACCGAACAGGTCGGCGCATACCGTGGCGACCGCCCTATAGCCAGTCGATCATGCCGTTATCGAGGCGGCTTTGAACCCTGGGTGAAGGACGGCTCAGCGCGCCTTACCAAACGCACGGGCCGCCGGGCTGTCTTCCACCGCACGCGGGCGTGCCGCGGGCATCCCGCGCGAGACGCTCAGGCCCAGCGCCAGCCGGTCGGCTCCAGGACCAGCACCTCGCCCTGGCGGATGCCGAGGCGGGGCGCGGCGTAGACGTCGAGCAGGCCGAGGGCGACCAGGGCCGCCCGGGCGACGCCGCCATGGGCCACCACCACGGCATCCCCCTGCAGATCGGCGAGGACCGGCCCGACCCGCTCCACCAGGGTGGCGTAGCTCTCGCCGCCGAGGCCGGGCGGACGGTGGTTCCAGCGTTCGCGGTCGCGCGCGGAGGCGCCTCCCGGATCCCGGCGGCGGATCTCGGCCCATGTCGAGCCCTCCCAGGTGCCGAAGCCGATCTCCCGCAGCCGCGGATCCGTCCGGTACGCGCCCGGCGGCAGGCCCAGGGTGGTGCGCAGGATCTCCATGGTGCGCCGGGTGCGCTTGAGCGGGCTCGCGAGGAACTCGGCCTCCGCCAGGCCCGGCCCCGCCACCGCGGCCAGGCGCTCGGCCACGGCGACGGCCTGCGCCTCCCCTTGCGGGTTGAGGTCGATGTCGCGACTGCCCTGCAGGCGGCCTTCGGCATTCCAGGCGGTCTGGCCGTGGCGGATGAAATAGATCGTGGCCAACCGTCTCAAAATCCTGTCGCTGCGCAGGCGCCCGGAACGGCCGGGCTTGCCAACCGTTCTGCGCGTTCGTCGGCAAAGCCCCTCAACACGGTCCTGCCCATGTCCAAGAAGCACGGCAAGCATCTTCCCGGCCACTCGCAGGACGGGAGCGTGACAGACGGCCCGGATCGGCACCAGGCTGCCCGGGCGCGGGCGCCCTCGACCGCCGTCTGGGCCGGGGCGGCGGACGCGATCGCCGGGACAGTGCCGGCCGCCCTGGGCAGCCACCGGCAGATCCCGATCCTGGCCGCCCCGGGGATCGTGGCGGTCGAGCCCGGGACGCGGATCGACCTGTCGGCGGTCGACGCGGACGCCGATGGCGGCCTCGACAAGCTCTGGGCCAAGGACGCCCTCGGCCAGGAGCGCGAGCGCATCAGCGCGCTGCAGGAGCGGCTCTATGCCGAGCGCGCGCGCAGCCTCCTGCTCGTGTTCCAGGCGATCGATACCGGCGGCAAGGACGGGACGATCCGGGCCGTGCTCAAGGGCGTGAACCCGCAGGGCTGCACGGTGTCGTCGTTCAAGGTACCGTCGAGCGACGAGCTCGATCACGATTTCCTGTGGCGCTACCACGCCAAGACGCCGGGGCGCGGCATGATCGGCGTGTTCAACCGCAGCCATTACGAGGATGTCCTCGTGGTGCGGGTGAAGGGCCTCGTGCCGGACGCGGTCTGGCAGGGCCGCTACCGGCTGATCAACGATTTCGAGCGTCTGCTCACCGAATCCGGCACGGTGGTGATCAAGTTCTTCCTGCACATCTCCAAGGACGAGCAGAAGAAGCGCCTGGAGGCCCGGATCGCCGACCCGGAGAAGCATTGGAAGTTCGACCCGGCCGACCTGGTCGAACGGAAATCCTGGGACGCCTACCAGCAGGCCTTCTCGGACGCCCTGTCGCAATGCTCGAGCCCGCACGCGCCGTGGCTGGTGGTGCCGGCCAACCACAAGTGGTTCCGCAACTACGTGATTGCCCGCACGATCGCCGATACGCTGGAGGCGATGGACCCGCGATTCCCGAAGGCCACCAAGGGCATCGCCGACCTGAAGGTCCCGGACTGAACGAAGGTGTGCCGCATGCTGGGGGTTCGGGAGGTCGCGGTCTCGGGCTACCGTTCGCTCCGGCGGATCGGCTTCCCGGTGGACGGCCTGTCGGTGTTCGTGGGCGGCAACGGCACCGGCAAGACCAACCTCTATCGCGGCCTCGAATTGCTGCAGGCCGCAGCCCGGGGGACGCTCACCCGGGAGCTCGCCGCGGAGGGCGGGATGGATTCGGCGCTCTGGGCCGGGCGTCGGCGGCAGGGGGAGGCCGCGCGGGTCCGCCTGTCCGCCACCCTGCACGAGGACGGGACCGGGCAGGACTTCGCCTACGCGGTCGAGATCGGGCTGGTGCCGCAGGTCAACGGCATCCCCACCGGCGCGGCCTTCGCCCAGGAGCCGCAGGTCAAGACCGAGCGCCTGTCGGTGCGCACGGGCGGCCGGACCGCCGTCATCCTCGACCGCGACGGCCGGACCGGCTTCGCCCGGGACGAGGACGGGCGCAAGCGCTCGCTCGGCACGGAGTTGCTGCCCACCGAGACGGCGCTCGGCACCTTCCTCGACGCGACCCTGTACCCCGAGATCGCCCTGGTGCGTCTCGCCATGACGGCGTGGCGCTTCCACCACGCCTTCCGCACCGACGCCGAGTCACCCCTGCGCCGCCCCTGCCTCGCGGTGACGACGCCGACGCTCGCCTCGGACGGGTCCGACCTTGCGGCCCTGTTCGCCACCCTGGCCCATATCCGGCAGGACATGGCGGATCTCGACGAGGCCCTGGACGAGGCGTTCCCGGGCGCCCGGCTGGTGGTGCCGGTGCCAGGCCGCGAGGCGCGTTTCGGGATGACGGTGCCGGATTTTCCGAACCGGGTCTTCGGCCCCCCGGAATTGTCGGACGGGACCTTGCGCTACCTCGCCCTGATGGGCGCCCTGCTCGGCTATCGGCTGCCGGCGTTCATCGCGTTGAACGAGCCGGAGACCAGCCTGCATCCCGACCTGATGGACCCGCTGGCCCGGCTGATCGCCCGGGCGGCCCAGCGCACCCAGATCTGGCTGGTCACCCATTCCGGGCGGCTCGCCGACGGGATCGCGAGCCATGGCGGCGCCCGGCCGCGGGTCGTGGTCAAGCGCGACGGCGAGACCTGGATCGAGGGGCTGAGACTCTCGGGGGATTTCGCTGACGACGCAGACGACTAATCCTTGTCGAGGGTCAGGTCCGGCGCCTCGGGGTTCTTCATGCCGACGACGTGGTAGCCCGCATCCACGTGCAGGATCTCGCCGGTCATGCCGGCCGACATGTCGGAGATCAGGTAGGCGGCGGTCTCGCCGACCTCGCCGATCGTGACGGTCCGGCGCAGCGGGGCGTTGTACTCGTTCCACTTCAGAATGTAGCGGAAGTCACCGATGCCCGAGGCCGCCAGGGTCTTGATCGGGCCGGCCGAGATCGCGTTCACACGGATGTTCTTGGGGCCCAGATCGGCCGCGAGGTAGCGCACCGAGGCTTCGAGCGCCGCCTTGGCCACGCCCATCACGTTGTAATGCGGCATCCATTTCTCGGCGCCGTAATAGGTCAGCGTCACCAGGGAGCCGCCCGGGCGCATGATCTTCTCGGCGCGCTGGGCCACCGCGGTGAACGAGTAGCAGGAGACCAGGAGCGACTTGGTGAAGTTCTCCTCGGAGGTCTCGAGGTAGCGGCCGGTCAGCTCGTCCTTGTCCGAGAAGGCGATGCAGTGGATGACGAAGTCGATGCCCTCGGGGAAGACCCGCGCGGCCTCCGCGAACACGGCGTCGATCGTGGCCGCCTCGGTCACGTCGCAATGCCCGATGACGTGGGCGTCGAGCTCCTTGGCCAGCGGCTCGACCCGCTTGCGCAGAGCGTCACCCTGGTAGGTGAAGGCGAGTTCGGCCCCGTGCGCGCGGGCGCTGGAGGCGATGCCCCAGGCGATCGAGCGGTTGTTGGCGACCCCGAGCACGAGGCCCCGCTTGCCCGCCAGAATGCCCTGCCCGTGTTCCGCCATGATCGATCCTGGAAACCTCTCGGCCCCTCGCGGCACCGGCGGTCTCCTTAGCGGAGGCGGACCGGCGACGGAAGTCCGCACCGGGCCGCCGCGCGGCCCGAGAGGCCGCGCCTGTCACGCAGGCGCTCAGGCGGCCTTCGCGCGCCGGCTCCGGGCGAACTCGATGAGCGCCGGATCCTCGCTCTCCGGCAGGGTGATCGCCGTGGTGGCGAGCAGGTCGCCGCGGGTGCCGTCCTTCTTGGGCAGGCCCTTGCCGCGCAACCGGAAGGTGCGGCCCGAGCTGGTCATGGGCGGCATCTTCATCTCGACGGCGCCGGTCAGGGTCGGCACCCGGATCGTGCCGCCGAGCACGGCATCCTCCAGCGGCACCTCGACGCTGGTCTTCAGGTCGGCCCCGTCGACGGTGAAGCGGGGATGCGGCCGGACCCGGATGGTGAGCAGCGCGTCGCCGGGCTCGCCGCGGGGGCCGGCGCTCTGCCCCAGGCCGCGGAGCCGGATGGTCTGACCATCCTCCACGCCCCGGGGGATCACCACGTCGACCTCGCGGCCGGTGGGCAGGGCCAGGCGCAGCTTCTCCTCGCTGGCGACCTGCTCCAGGCTGACGGACAGCTCGGCCGCGACGTCGTCGCCCTTGGCGGCCTGGCGGGCGCCGCCCGGCCCGGCGCCGCCGGCGCGGAACGCCTCGCCGAAGATGTGCGAGAAGATATCCTCGCCCATCCCGCCGCCGCCCATGCCACCGCCCATGCCGCCCTGTCGGCCGCGGGCCATGTTCTCGAAATCGAAGCCGCTCGACCGGCCGCCGCCGAACCCGCCCGAGAATCCCTCGAACCCGGAGGCGCGGGGCCGGCCATCGGCGTCGATCTCGCCGCGGTCGAACTGCTTGCGCTTCTCCGAATCGCCCAGGATCTCGTAGGCCGAGTTCGCCTCCGCGAACCGGTCCTTGGCCTTCACGTCGTTCTTGTTGCGGTCGGGGTGGAAGTCCTTGGCGAGCTTGCGATAAGCCTTCTTGATATCGGCTTCGCTCGCTCCCTTGGGGACGCCCAGCACGTCGTAGGGATTGCGCATCGGTCTCTTGAGCTGTGCGGTGTGGGATTTCCACCCGGATGTGGGAAGGATGTTGCATCCCTGCAACGATCGCGGCGGCGAAAGTCTGCGGGTTCGTGCGCTGCGTCAAGCGGCGGATCTCGCCCCGGGACGCGCGACCCCCTACCCTTTGTCGGCGACGCCATGACGGGCCGGCCGGGAGCGGGCCCCGGGAGACAGACACGCGATGCAGTACGCCTGCGACCACGTCCATCTGCGCAGCCGCGATGCGGTGAAGGCCGCGTCCTTCTACGTCGAGACTTTCGGGGCCAGGGAAGTGAAGCGCGTCGGCGCCAACCCGGTGCAGCGCATGGTGCTCGATCTCGGCGGCCTGACCGTCTTCATCGAGCAGGCCCCGCCCGAGACCGCCCCCGCCACGCAGACGCCCTGCCTGGGCATCGAGCATATCGGCCTGCGCGTCGCCGACATCGCGGCGGCCCTAGCCGATCTCACGGCCCGCGGCGTCACCGTGCGGGCGGGCATCACCGAGCGCGGCCCGGGCCTGCGGATCGCCTTCGTGGAGGGACCGGACGGGGCGTTGATCGAGATCCTGGAGCGCCGGTCGGCCGGTTGACGCCGGCCCGGCTCAGCCGTGCGCGCTGCTGCGCAACGCTAGGGCGGGCTCCGGATCGCCATCGAGCGGGGCCGGCGGCTCGATCCGGTCGAGACCCTCCGCCGTGTAGACCGCGCCGAGCACGGTCTTGAAATGCCGCTGCACGCGGGAATGGCACTCGCAGGCCGCCGCCGACATCGCCCGGCGGTCGAGCACGGTGATCCGCCCGCGCCCGACCCGGATCAGGCACTGGTCCTGCAGGGTGCTGAGGATCCGCGTCAGATAAGTGCGCTGGACGCCAAGCATCGAGGCCAGCAACTCGTGGGTGATCGGCAGCGTGTCGCCCCCGATCCGGTCCTGGAGCGTCAGCAGCCAGCGCAGGCAGCGCTGCTCGATCGGGTGCAGGGCGTTGCAGGCCGCCGCCTGCAGCACCTGGGCCAGGAGGCAGTCGGAGTAGCGCGCGAACAGGTTGCGGATCTCGGTGGATTGGCGCTTGGCCTCCTGCAGCCGGTCGGTCTCGAGACGCAGCATCGGGCCGCCGATCTGCACGATCGCCTCGGTTGAGGCCGGCACCCGGCCCGCGCTGACGATCCCGCCGACCGCGCCCTCGCGGCCGATCGTGGCGGTCTCGGCGCAGCGCCCGTCCCGGGTGGCGATGATCAGCGCCACAACGGTCTGCCCGCACGGGAAGGTGATGTGCGTCACGTCCGAGCCCGCCTCGAACACGATCGCGCCCTTGTCGAACGCCAGCGGCTCGAGATGCGGCGCGATCAGCGCGCGGTCGGCCCCTCGAAGCGCGTCGAGGAGCAGGTTGCCGGTCGGGGCGGCGGCGCGGTCAGCGGGCATTGCGGGATGAGGATCGTGGAACAAGAGGCTCCCGAAAGGATCCTCACCGGTTGCCCGCCTGCGAGCCGGCGAACCGGACACGCTTATATCCCACCCCGTGTTCGTGAACCAACTTAAGTCTATCGGTCCCGCTCAATTATTTGTCGGTGCACAGGCCCTGTTCCGACAGCCGCCGGTGCTCGCGAGGATCACAATCGGTCGACAGGAACGAGGCCCAGTCGGACGGCGTGCCGTAGAAGGCGTTGCGGTCGACGTCGCCCTGCACCCCAGGGACGCGCCCGGTCGAGGTGAACTGCCACAGCATCCACTTGCGGTTGACGAAGCGCTGCTCCGGCTCGGCCGCGGTGGACCGCAACCAGTGCGGGTAGTCGGGCAGCTCGCCTTCCAGCACATCCTTGTGGAAGGTGATGTCCGTGTAGATGATCGGGCGCTTGCCGGTGTAGCGCTCCATCTCCTCGAGCATCTCGGTGACCATCGCCAGGGCCTGCGCCTTGGGCAGCTTCTTCGGGCAGGTCTGCGAGTGGCCGTTCCACTCGACGTCGAGCACCGGCGGCAGGGCCGTCGGGTCGTTCGGGACGTTGCGCTTGAACCACTCCATCTGGTCCCGGGCGGAGCGGCACCAGAACACGAAATGGTAGGCGCCCCGCGGCACGCCGGCCCGGGCCGCGCCATCCCAGTTGGTCCGGAAGCGCTCGTCGACGTGGTCGCCGCCCTCGGTCGCCTTGATGAAGGCGAACTGGGTACCCGCCGCCCGGACCGAGGCCCAGTCGACGTTGCCCTGCCACTTCGAGATGTCGATGCCCTGGATCGGGTGCTGCTTGGCCTTGGCCACGCCCGGATGGGGTTTCGCGTCGCCCTTGGTCGGGTAGAAATTCGTGCTCGAGGCGCAGGCCGCTAATCCCGCCAGCGCGGCGATGGCCAGCACCCGGGTGGCGATTCGCCGGACGCCCCTCAGGGGGCCGACGCAACGGCCGCGCTCGGCGGACGGAACCTGCGAAAGCTTGTAATCCCGCACCATCAGTGTTCAGCCCGCCACCGAAGAAGCGCCAAAGTCAGGCGTAATCGATGGCCCTGACGCAGTTAACGGAGCTTTGCGATCTTTGCGGCGGAATTCCGGGATGCGTTGCGCCGCCGCGACATACCGCATCAATCCCCGGTTGGTGCACAGCCCGCGATCCGGCTAAGTGCCCGTCCCGCAACGCGAGTCCCGTCACGGTCCCGTGAGCAAGCAATTATTCACCATAGGTTACGAAGGGCTCGACCCGGAGCGCCTTACGGATGCGCTGCGCTCGGCGGGCGTTTCGGTCCTGGCCGACGTGCGGGCGGTGGCGAACTCGCGCAAGCGCGGCTTCTCGAAGGGCGCGCTGGGGACCGGGCTGGTCGAGGCCGGGCTCGGCTACGTGCATCTGCGCAGCCTGGGCACGCCGAAATCCGGGCGCGAGGCGGCCCGGGCCGACGATGCGGCGCTGATGCGCAAGATCTACTGCGAGGAGGTGCTCGATACGGCGGCCGGCGGCGTCGCCCTCGACGAGCTCGCCGCCCTGGCGGAGGCGTCCCCGATCTGCCTGCTGTGCTTCGAGCGGGATCCCGCCCGCTGCCACCGGCGCGTCCTGGCCGAGCGGCTGGCGGAGCGGGGTTTCGTGACGACCGATCTGTTCGGCTGAGGCCGGCTCAGCGCATCGCCCGCCCGGCGGCGAAGCGCCGGATCGGGGCCATGGCGGCGCTGAACAGCATCCGCGGCGTGCGGAGCGCTCCGAATTCCCGCGGGATCGGCCGGCGGCGATTGGGGTCGTTCACCGGCTCGACCGGGAGGTACAGGGCTTCGAGGAACGACATCTCCAGGAGTGTCGTGCCGGCCTCGTCGGCGATCACCAGGGCGGCGTCGAGCAGGCGCGGGTCGCCGCCGTGCTGGCGCATCAGCCCCCGGACGATCGTGCGCGCGGCGACCCGGGCCGCATCCATATCGGCGATGTCCTGCGCCGTCGGCGCGGCCAGGTAGGCGCCGTCGAGGCGAATGTAGAAGTAGGCGCGGACCATGGTGGCGCTCCGGGGCGGATCGGGCAGCAATCGTCAGGCAGCCTGGGCGCCGTCCTGGGGCTCGGCCTTCTCGGTCGCCGATTTCGGATCGAAGGCGTCCGCCAGGAGGCTGAGGCGGCGGGCCATGTCCCGCACCTCGTTCAGCGCGATCGATTTCTGGCCTTCCTTGACCGCGCGGGTGATGTCGCTGACCTGCGTGGTGGCGACCCGCCTCAGTTCGTCGGCGAGCTGGTGGCTGGTCATCATCGCATCCGTTCCCGAATTGGTTCGTCTGTGCGCGGACCGTGGTGGGATGCCGCTTACCAACGGGTTTCGCGCTGCAGCGATGCCTGTGGACAACGGTCGGGGCCGTGGATTCACCCCGCGCGCGGACGCCGAGCCGTCCTCTGGATCGGCAGCAAGCGAGTCGAGCGGCGACTCAATCCTGCAGGTGTCGGGCCGCGATGATCGAGGCGGCGGTGCGATTCTCGACGCCGAGCTTGGCGTAGATGCCCTCCAGGTGCTTGGTCACGGTGCGGTGGCTCAGCCCTAAGATCTCGCCGATGTCGCGGCTCGATTTTCCCCGGGACAGCCAGAGCAGCACCTCGGCCTCGCGCCCGGTGACCGGGAGCCGCGCCCGCAGCCGCTCGACCGCGCCCGAGCCCTCCTCGCGCGACAGGCGCAGCAGGATCTCGTCCGGGGTGCGGCCGATGAAGCTGAGCGTGTAGGCGGTGCCGTCGGGGCCGGTGAGCGTCAGCGCGTTGGCCGAGGCCCCGGCGAGGCAGCCGCGCAGCCAGTCCCGGGCGCGGGCGGGCAGTTCGAGGGCGCCGGCCGGGTCGGCGCCGAGCCCGGCGAGCAGGCGCCCGGCCTGCGGGGTCGACCACAGCACCGCCCCGGCCTCCGAGACGGCGAACAGGGTGCGCCCGGCGGTGTCGAGGGCGGCGCGGGCGCTCTGCGCGGCCCGGGCGCTGGCGAGGTGCACGCGGATCCGGGCCAGGATCTCGTCCGGGGCGATCGGCTTGGTGACGTAGTCGATCCCGCCGGCGCTGAGCCCCTTCACGATATGCTCGGTCTCGCTGAGCCCGGTCATGAAGATCACCGGCACCCCGGCGAGCTGCGGCTTGGCCTTGAGCCGCCGACAGGTCTCGAACCCGTCCATGCCCGGCATCACCGCGTCGAGCAGGATCACGTCCGGGGTGATCTCGTCGACGAGCGCCAGGGCGAGGTCGCCGCCCACCGCCACCAGCACGGTGGCGCCCGAGCGCTCGATCGCCTCGGTGAGGAAGCTCAGCGTGTCGGGCGAATCGTCCACGACCAGGACGACGTCGCGGCTCGGCTGGTTCGTCGGCGCCTCAGCCATGGCGGGCGAGTCCTTGCAGGACCGAGAGGTAGCGGCGCAGGTCGTAGCCCTCCACCAGCCCGCGCATCTGGGCCACGAAGGCGGGCGGCACCGTCGAATCGCCCTCCATCTGGGCGAGCTTGGCCTCGATCGCCCGGATATGGCCGATCCGGCCGAGGCGCAGCAACTCGCCGACATGCTCGGGCCCGGGATGGCCGATCTCGGCGAGCGCCGGGGCGGGCTCGCGCAGGGCGGGCGTCGCCGCGTCGGTCCATTCGAGGTGCAGCAGCTTGCCGATCCGCTCCAGCACGTCGCGCAGGTCGAAGGGTTTGGCGAAGATCGCGTCGTGGGGGGCGTCGTCGCCGCGCACGGGGCTGATCTCGTGGACATTGGCCGACATCATGGCGATCGGCCCGGTATGCCCCTCCGCCCGGAGCGTCGCGGCGGCGGCCCAGCCGCTCATTCCCGGCATGGCGATGTCGAGCAGGATCAGGTCGATCCCGCCCCGGGCCACCGCCGCCAGGCATTCCGGCCCCGAGCCGGCCTCGAGCACGGAGATCCCGTGCGGCTCCAGGATCGCCCGCATCAGGGCCCGGTGGGCGGTGTCGTCGTCGGCCACCAGGATCGTGCGGCGGGCGCCGGCATAGGCCCGCTCCGGCGCGGAGGCCGGGGCCGGCAGCACGATCGGGGCGGGCTGCGCGACGGAGGCCAGCATCAGGCGCAGCCGCGCCTGGGTGCCGCCGCCGGGCGCCGCCGCCACGGTGATCTCACCGCCGAGCAGTTGCGCCAGCAGGTCCGCGATGGTGAGCCCGAGCCCCGTCCCCGGGGTGCTGCGGGCGGCCGGGGTCGAGCCCCGCTCGAACGGCTGGAAGATCCGCGCCAGATCCGCCTCCGGGATGCCCGGGCCGGTGTCGCGGATCGTGAACATCGCGATCTGGCTGCGATAGCTCAGGTCCAGCGTGACCGTGCCGGAGGGCGTGAACTTGATCGCGTTGGACAGGAGGTTGAGCAGCACCTGGCGCAGGCGCTTCTCGTCGGTGGCGACCACCGCGGGCAGGATCTCCGGCCGGGAGAACCGGAATTCGAGGCCCGCCTCCCGGGCCTGGAGCCGGACCATGTCGACCAGCTGATCGAGGAACTCGGTCAGCCGGACCTCGTCCCGGTGGATCTCGAGCCGCCCGGCCTCCATCCGCGAGATGTCGAGGAGGCCGTCGATCAGGCCGGACAGGTGCTGGGCGCTGCGCCGGATCACCCGGATTCCGTTGAGGCGCTGGGCGGGGATCGCGGGGTCGGATTCGAGGAGCTGGGCGTAGCCGAGCACGGTGGAGAGCGGCGTGCGCAATTCGTGGCTGATGCCGACGACGTAGCGGCTCTTGGCCTGGTTGGCGGCCTCGGCCCGCTCCTTGGCCTCCTGCAGCTTGGCGTCGGTGAGCTTGTGGGCGGCGATCTCGGCCTCGTAGAGCGCGGTCTGGCGCATGGTCTCGGCCTGGGCGACCCGCCGGCTCTCCTGGGCGAGCACGAACAGCCACGCGACCACGCCGAGGATCACCACCAGGATGAAGAACACGCTGGTGAGCGCCGTGCGCAGGACCGCCCGATGCTCGGGATGCGCGATGGTCGCCCCCGCATGCACGATCCCGAGGATCAGGCCGATCACCGCGCAGAGGGTCAGCATGACCGCGAGGTAGCGCCCGAGCGGCGCGCCGATCCAGGCGGCGGTGCGGCCGGGCAGGATTCGGCCGAGCGTCTGCTGTGCCTGAGCCTCCAGCCGGCCGTGCGGCTTGCACAGGTCGCCGCAGCGGGCGTCGAGCGAGCAGCACAGGGAGCAGATCGGGGCGTCGTAGGCCGGGCAATGGGCCATGTCCTCGCCCTCGAACGGCAATTCGCAGACCCGGCAGGTGACCTCGCCCGCCCCCCAATCCCGCTTCGGAATCCGGGCGAGGTACCAGCGGCCGCCCGTCGCCCAGGCGATCACCGGGGCCGTCGCGAAGGCTGCGGCCAGGGTCAGGAGCGGCGCGAAGGGCTGGAGCGCGTGGCCGAGCAGGCCGGCATAGGCGAGGCCGCCGAGGGCGAGCGCCAGCGCCATGGCGCCGGTCCCCACGGGATTGATGGCGTAGAGATGCGCGCGCTTGAACTCGATGCCCTCGGGCGAGAGCCCGAGCGGCTTGTTCACCGCGAGATCCGCGGCCAGCGCCCCGACCCACGCCGAGACCACGGAGGCGTAGAGCGGCAGCGTGCTCTCGATGGTCTTGTCGATGCCGAGCTCCATCAGGAGCACCGCGATGGCGACGTTGAACACCAGCCAGACCACCCGGCCCGGATGGCTGTGGGTCAGTCGGGAGAAGAAGTTCGACCACGCGATCGAGCCGGCATAGGCGTTGGTCAGGTTGATCTTGAGCTGCGAGACCAGGACGAACAGCCCGGTGAGCAGGAGCGCCGCCCGGCCGCCCTCCCCGGTCACGTAACCGAACGCCACCGCGTACATCCGGGTCGGCTCGGCGGCGTGCTCGGGCGGGACGCCGTGCCCGAGCGCCAGGACCGCGAGGCCGGCGCCGAGCAGGATCTTGAGCATGCCGGGCACGATCCAGCCGGCGCCCCCCGACAGCACCGCCAGCCACCAGCGCCAGTCGCATTCGCCCGCCGGCTCGGGGACGAAGCGCAGGAAATCGACCTGCTCGCCGACCTGGGCGAGCAGGGCCAGCAGCACACCGGTGGCGAGCCCGAACCGGCCGATGTCGAAGGCCGCCCCGCCGCCGTCGAGGCCCGGGAACGCCGCGAGCGCGTGAAGCGGCGCGGCGCCCTGGGCCGCCACGAAGACCAGCGGCAGCAGGCTCAAGGCCACCCAGAGCGGCTGCGTCCAGATCTGGAATCGGCTGATCAGCCGGATGCCGTAGACCACCAGCGGGATCACGGCGGCGGCGCAGACGAGGTAGCCGATGCCGAGCGGCAGCCCGAAGCAGAGCTGCAGCGCCAGCGCCATGATCGCCGCCTCGATGGCGAAGAACAGGAAGGTGAAGCTCGCGTAGATCAGCGACGTGACCGTGGAGCCGAGATAGCCGAACCCGGCGCCCCGGGTCAGCAGGTCCATGTCGAGCCCGTAGCGGGCGGCATAGACCGTGATCGGCGCCGCGGTGGCGAAGATAATCAGGCCGACGACCAGCACCGCCGCCAGCGTGTTGGGGAAGCCCGCCGTGAGCGCCAGCGTCCCGCCGATCGCCTCCAGCGCCAGGAACGAGACCGAGCCGAGCGCCGTCTGAGCGACCTGGAAGCCGGACCAGCGCCGGGCCTTCTTGGCGGTGAAGCGGAGGGCGTAATCCTCCAGCGTCTCGTCGGCGACGAAGCGGTTGTAGTCCCGGCGGATCGGGATGATGCGCTGGGGACCGCTCATCGCAGCCCGGTCCGGCGCATGGGGCTTCGTCCGCGCGCGCGCGCGCGGACACACTCCGCCGCCCGGGCGCCGCCCACGCTCTCCGCCCTCGCTTCCAACGATCCCTCAGACTTCTGCGCCGCGATGGTGCGCCCGATGCAAGAGAACGGCCATACGCAAAACATCGTATAGGCCGTAGCGTAGCCGAAGACCTAGCCTGGACTGGTCGATCCGGGGCCGCCTCTCGAGGCCCGGACGCGAACCAGGGCAGGCACGATGGCTGACGACACCGAGACCGGCGCGACGAACGGCTTGCGCTCCCCGCTGCGGCGCAGGCTGCTGATGGGTCTGGCCGGCGCACCGGCCCTCGCCCTGATGCCCCGCGGCGCCTGGGCCGCCGCGCCCACCTCGGCGGTGAACACCACCGGGCTCGCCGTGACCGACACCGAGGTGACGGTCGGGATCCTGCACTCGGTCACCGGCACGATGGCGATCTCCGAGACCGGCGCCCAGGAGGCGGAGAAGCTCGCCATCGCCCAGATCAACGAGGCCGGCGGCGTGCTCGGCCGCAAGATCAAGATCATCCAGGAGGACGGCGCCTCCGACTGGCCGACCTTTGCCGAGAAGGCCAAGAAGCTTCTCGTCAACGACCATTGCGCCGCCGTGATGGGCTGCTGGACCTCGGCCTCGCGCAAGGCGGTGCTGCCGGTCTTCGAGCAGTATAACGGCCTCCTGTACTACCCGACTTTCTACGAGGGCCTGGAGCAGTCCAAGAACGTCTTCTACACCGGCCAGGAGGCGACGCAGCAGATCCTCGCCGGGCTCGACTGGGTCCACAAGGAGAAGGGCGGCGACAGCTTCTACTTCATCGGCTCGGACTACATCTGGCCGCGCACCTCGAACAAGATCGCCCGCAAGCACGTCGAGAACGTGCTCAAGGGCAAGGTGGTCGGCGAGGAATACTTCCCGCTCGGCCACACCCAGTTCAATTCGGTGATCAACAAGATCAAGCTGACCAAGCCGAAGGTGATCTTCACCGACGTGGTCGGCGGCTCGAACGTGGCGTTCTACAAGCAGCTGAAGGCGGCCGGCATCGACCTGTCGAAGCAAGTGCTGATGACGATCTCGGTCACCGAGGACGAGATCGACGGCATCGGCGGCGAGAACATTGCCGGCGCCTATGCCTGCATGAAGTACTTCCAGTCGATCGACAACGAGAACAACAAGGCGTTCGTGGCCGCCTTCAAGAAGATGTGGGGCGAGAAGACGGTCATCGGCGACGTCACCCAGGCGGCCTATCTCGGCCCGTTCCTGTGGAAGATGGCCTGCGAGAAGGCCGGATCCTTCGACGTCGACAAGGTGGTCGCGGCCTCGCCGGGCCTGGAATTCAAGGGCGCGCCGGAGGGCTACGTCAAGATCGACGAGAACCATCACCTCTGGTCGAAGACCCGGGTCGGCAAGGCCAAGCCCGACGGCCAGTTCGAGATCGTCTACACCAGCCCGGAGCTGATCAAGCCGGATCCGTTCCCTAAGGGCTACCAGTAGCCCCAGGCCCGCACACAGTCCGCGCCGCCGCTCACCGGATGGAACGCGGGTCCCCTCTCCCGTGCGGGAGAGGGACACGGTGAGGGACCAGGTCCTTCCGGAGAAGGCACATCCCTCACCCCAACCCTCTCCCGAACGGGAGAGGGAGTCCGTCGCGGACTTCAGAACCGGCACCGAACAATCCGCTCGGAGGACGCTCGCCCTCCGCCCCGATCTGCAGCGGAAGACAAAGACATGCTCGGCGACTACTCCCTCGGCGACCTCGGCGCGATCTTCGCCATGCAGGGTTTTGCCGGCCTGATCCTGTTCTCGGTCTACCTGCTGATGGCGCTGGGGCTGGCGATCATCTTCGGGCAGATGGGCGTGATCAACATGGCCCACGGGGAGTTCATGATCCTCGGGGCCTACGTCACCTATCTCTGCTCGGCCTTCTGCCAGAGCTACCTGCCGGCCCTGTTCCCGGTCTACTTCTTCGTCGCGATGGGGCTGGCGTTCCTCGCCTCCGGGGCGCTCGGCATGCTGGTGGAGTGGAGCCTGATCCGGTTCCTCTACAAGCGCCCCCTCGACACCCTGCTCGCCACGTGGGGCCTGTCGCTGATCCTGCAGCAGGCCTACCGGTCGATCTTCGGGGCCCGCGAGGTCGGCGTCGAATTGCCGTCCTGGCTGATCGGCTCGGTGCAGGTCACCGACACGATCGAGATCCCGGTCAACGGCCTGTTCGTCATGGCGGTGACCATCCTGATCACCGTGAGCGTGGCCCTGCTGATCTTCCGCTCGCGCTTCGGCCAGCAGGTCCGGGCCGTGATGGCCAACCGCGCCATGGCGGGGGCGGTGGGCATCGATACCGAGAAGGTCGATCGCTACACGTTCGGCCTCGGCTGCGGCATCGCGGGCGTCGCCGGCTCGGCCTTCACGATGATCGGCTCGACGGGGCCGACCTCCGGCCAGCTCTACATCGTCGACACCTTCCTGATCGTCGTGTTCGGCGGCGCCGCGAGCCTCTTGGGCACCATCGCGTCGGCCTTCTCGATCTCCCAGACCCAGTCGACCCTGGAGTTCTTCCTCTCCGGCTCGATGGCCAAGGTGATCACCCTGCTCGCGGTGGTCGGCATCCTGATGTTGCGGCCGCAGGGCCTCTTCACCCTCAAGGTCCGGCGCTGAGGATTTCCCGATGACCAATCCGGTCCAGACCCTGACCAAGTCGGTCACCGTCAACGACAACCCGTTCATGAAGCCGGTGGAGTGGCTGAGCCTGCTGCTGCTCGCCGGGGTGATCCTGGTGGTCCTGCCACTCGCCCTCGACGGCTTCCGCCTCAACCTCGTCGGCAAGTACCTGACCTACGCCTTCGTGGCCCTCGGGCTGGTGATCTGCTGGGGCTATGCCGGTATTTTGTCCTTAGGCCAGGGAGTGTTCTTCGGGCTCGGCGGCTATTGCATGGCGATGTACTTGAAGCTCGAAGCTTCGAGTGTCGAAAATACAAAAATTCAGTCGACTCCGGGCATCCCGGACTTCATGGACTGGAACCAGATCACCGCGTTGCCGTGGTTCTGGCAGCCGTTCAAGAGCCTGCCGCTGACGCTGATCCTGGTGGTGGCGGTCCCGGTCCTGTTCGCGCTGATCATCTCCTACGCGATGTTCAAGCGCCGGGTCGGCGGCACCTATTTCGCCATTATCACCCAGGCGATCGCCGCGATCCTGACGATCCTGATCGTCGGCCAGCAAGGCTATACCGGCGGCATCAACGGCATCACGGATCTGCGCACCCTCCACGGCTGGGATATCCGCACCGACCACGCCAAGGTGATCCTGTACTTCGTCAACGGCGGCCTGCTCATCGCCTGCATCCTGGCGGCGCAATACGTGAAGAAGTCGAAGCTCGGCCGGATCCTGGTCGCCATGCGCGACAAGGAGGACCGGGTCCGGTTCTCGGGCTACTCGGTGGCCGGCTTCAAGGTCTTCGCCTTCTGCCTGGCGGCCGGCTTCGCGGCGATCGGCGGGGCGATGTTCACCCTGCAGGTCGGGTTCATGTCCCCGTCCTTCGTGGGCATCGTGCCCTCGATCGAGATGGTGATCTACGCCGCCGTCGGCGGGCGCCTGTCCCTGTTCGGCGCGGTCTGGGGCACGCTCTTGGTCAACTGGGCCAAGACCAGCTTCTCCGAGAGCTTTCCCGATCTCTGGCTGTTCGGCCTCGGCGCCCTGTTCATCGCGGTGGTGCTCGCCTTCCCGAACGGTCTCGCCGGCATCTGGCGCGAGCAGATCGAGCCGCGCCTGACCCGCCGGGTCAAGGGCCTGCGCGCGCCCCCGTCCGCCATCGCCCCGCCCCACAGCGCCCCGGCCGAGTGAGAATGTCATGAACGCCGCGATCCTCTCCTCCCCCGTGGTCGGCGCCGAGGCGGCTCCGCCCGACTACCTCCTCGCCGTCGAGGCGCTGACCGTCTCGTTCGACGGCTTCAAGGCGGTCAACGACGTGTCGTTCTACGTCGACCCGGACGAGATCCGGGTGATCATCGGCCCGAACGGCGCCGGCAAGACCACGGTGCTCGACCTGATCTGCGGGCGCACCCGGGCCAGCGCCGGATCGATCAAGTACAAGGGCCAGGAGCTGACCAAGCTCACCGAGAGCGCGATCGTGCAGGCCGGGGTCGGCCGCAAGTTCCAGACGCCGTCGATCTACGACGACCTCACGGTGTTCGAGAACCTGGAGATCTCGTTCCCCCGCGGGCGCTCGGTGTTCGGCGCCCTCACCTTCAAGCGCGACGCCGAGGTCCGCGACCGGATCCACGAGATCGCGCAGACGATCTTCCTGAAGGACCAGCTCAGGGAGCGGGCCGAATTCCTGAGCCACGGCCAAAAGCAGTGGCTCGAGATCGGCATGCTGCTGATCCAGGATCCGGAGCTGCTGATGCTCGACGAGCCGGTGGCCGGGATGAGCGTCGGCGAGCGGATCAAGACCGCCGAGCTGCTCAACCAGATCATCAAGGGCCGCTCGGTGCTGGTGATCGAGCACGACATGAAGTTCGTCGAGGACATCGCCCACCGGGTCACCGTGCTCCACCAGGGCAAGGTCCTCTCCGAAGGCTCGATGGAGCGGGTCAAGAACGACCCGAAGGTCATCGAAGTGTATTTGGGACATTGACGATGGCGTCGCTCCAGACCGCGCACCCGCCCCTCGCCAAGGCGCCCCCGCGCGTCGCGATCCCGGACGTGGCCCCGGCCCTCGACGTCCACGACCTGCACGCCGCCTACGGCCAGAGCGAGGTCCTGCACGGGCTGACCTTCTCAGTGGCGCCCGGCGAGATCGTCGCCGTGATGGGCCGCAACGGCATGGGCAAGACCACCCTGATGAAGACCCTGATGGGCCTCGTGCCGGTCAAGTCCGGGGCGATCCGGGTCGAGGGCGAGGCGGTGGCCGGGCTCAAGAGCCATGCCCGGGTCGCCAAGGGCCTCGCCTACGTGCCGCAGGGCCGCATGATCTTCTCGACCATGACGGTCCAGGAGAACATCGAGACGGGCCTGACGGTCACCGGCGCCCGCAAGGTACCGCAGGACCTCTACGACATGTTCCCGGTCCTGCTCGAGATGAAGGGCCGGCGCGGCGGCAACCTGTCGGGCGGCCAGCAGCAGCAGCTCGCCATCGCCCGGGCGCTCGCCAGCCGCCCGAAGGTGCTGCTGCTGGACGAGCCCACGGAGGGCATCCAGCCCTCGATCATCCGCGAGATGGGCCGGACGCTGAAGAAGATCCGCGACGACCGCGGCCTCTCCATCGTGGTCTCCGAGCAGGTCCTCAGCTTCGCCCTCGACGTCGCCGACCGGGTGATCGTGATGGAGAACGGCGCCATCGTCCACGAGGCGCCGCGGGACGGCATCGACGAGGCGGCCGTCGCCCGGTTCCTGTCGGTGTGAGGATCCGCCGGCTTCGACGCCAGCGAAGGCAATGCCCGGTCCCGGGTCGGACGCGGGTCCCCTCTCCTGAGGGAGAGGGACAGGGTGAGGGGCGTGCCCTCTCCGGAGGGTTCTCCTCCCTCACCCCAGCCCTCTCCCGAACGGGAGAGGGGGCATGTCGCGCCGGACAATCCCGTGCGGCCGTCCGTGAAGACTTGGCAATCAAGATCGCAGCAGGGAGTGATAAAAAATGCCCGAGACGCTGATCAAGGTCGATCTCACGCAATCGGCCTACGACAACGACATGGTGCACAACCGCTGGCACCCGGACATCCCGATGGTCGCCTACGTCAAGCCGGGCGCGGACTTCATCGTCGAGACCTACGACTGGACCGGCGGCTTCATCAAGAACAACGATTCCGCCGACGACGTGCGCGACATCGACCTGTCGATCGTCCACTTCCTCTCGGGCCCGATCGGGGTTGAGGGCGCTGAGCCGGGCGACCTGCTGGTGGTCGACCTACTCGATATCGGCGCCAAGCCCGAGAGCCAGTGGGGCTTCAACGGCTTCTTCTCAAAGAAGAACGGCGGCGGCTTCCTCGACGAGCACTTCCCCCAGGCCCAGAAGTCGATCTGGGACTTCGAGGGCATGTTCACGAAATCCCGCCACGTGCCGGGCGTGCGCTTCCCCGGCCTGATCCATCCCGGCCTGATCGGCTGCCTGCCCGATCCGAAGATGCTGGAGACCTGGAACACCCGCGAGAAGGCGCTCTACGACACCAACCCAGACCGCGTGCCGGCGCTCGCCACCCTGCCCTTCGGGCCGACCGCCCATATGGGCCGGCTGACGGGCGAGGCGAAGGACGCGGCCGCCGCCACCGGCGCCCGCACGGTCCCGCCGCGCGAGCACGGCGGCAATTGCGACATCAAGGATCTGTCCCGCGGCTCGAAGATCTACTTCCCGGTCTACGTGCCGGGCGCCGGGCTCTCGATGGGCGACCTCCACTTCAGCCAGGGCGACGGCGAGATCACCTTCTGCGGCGCCATCGAGATGGCCGGCTGGGTCCATCTCAAGGTCGAGCTGATCAAGGACGGCATGGCGAAGTACGGGATCAAGAACCCGATCTTCAAGCCGTCGCCGATCACGCCCAAATTCGACGATCACCTGATCTTCGAGGGCATCTCGGTCGACGAGCACGGCGGCCAGCATTACCTCGACGTGCACATCGCCTACCGGCAGGCCTGCCTCAACGCGATCGAGTACCTGAAGAAGTTCGGCTATTCGGGCGCGCAGGCCTACTCGATCCTCGGCACGGCGCCGGTGCAGGGGCACATCTCGGGGGTGGTCGACATCCCGAACGCCTGCGCGACCCTGTGGATTCCCACCAAGATCTTCGAGTTCGACATCAATCCCGGTGCCGACGGACCGACCAAGTTCCTCGACGGCTCGATCCAGATGCCGCTCTCGCCGGATCTCTGATCTGCCGCCGGTCACGGACGCGACCTGCCCCCTCTCCCGCACGGGAGAGGGAACCCGCGCCCTTACATTTCGCCGGGAGCCTCGAAATGCCCGTCTACGATTACGCCTGCACGGCCTGCGGGCCGTTCACCGCCATGCGGCCGATGGCGGAGTTCAAGGATCCGCACGCCTGCCCGGATTGCGGGGAGGCCTGCCAGCGGGCCTTCCTCACCGCGCCGCGGATCTCCGGCATGGATGCCGGGCTCAGGGCCGCCCACGCCACCAATGAGCGCAGCCGGCACGCGCCCCGGCGCTCCTCGGGCCATGGCGCCGGCTGCGGCTGCTGCGCGCCGAAGAAGACGAATGCGGCCCCCGCCGCGGCCAAGAGCTTCCCGAGCGCACGGCCCTGGATGATCAGCCACTGATCCCCCTCCCCCGCCGCGAACTTGCGAACTCACACGCTCACGAACGCGGCGCCGGTCCCCACTCCCGTGCGGGAGAGGGACAGGGTGAGGGGGGCGACCTCTCCGGACGGAGCTGATCCCTCACCCCAACCCTCTCCCGCACGGGAGAGGGAGCCCGTCGCGGCCTTCACCGCTCGAGTGAGGGCACGGTGCCCCTGCGGCGTAAAGAAACGGCGCGTTGAGAGCCTAACAGCGGAAGGACATCACGCCATGATGCACGGAGACATCTCGTCCAGCCAGGACAGCGTCGGCGTCGCCGTCGTCAACTACAAGATGCCGCGTCTCCACACCCGCGCCGAGGTGCTCGAGAACGCCAAGGCAATCGGCAAGATGATCATCGGCATGAAGACCGGCCTGCCCGGTCTCGACCTGGTGATCTTCCCCGAATATTCGACCCACGGCATCATGTACGACGCCGCCGAGATGTACGAGACCGCCTCCTCGGTGCCGGGCGCGGAGACCGAGGTGTTCGCCGCCGCCTGCCGGGAGGCCAAGGTCTGGGGCGTGTTCTCGCTCACCGGCGAGCGCCACGAGGAGCACCCGAACAAGGCGCCCTACAACACCCTGATCCTGATGAACGACCAGGGCGAGATCGTTCAGAAGTACCGCAAGATCATGCCCTGGACGCCGATCGAGGGCTGGTATCCGGGCGACCGGACCTACGTCTCGGACGGGCCGAAGGGCCTGAAGATCAGCCTGATCATCTGCGACGACGGCAATTACCCGGAGATCTGGCGCGACTGCGCCATGCGGGGCGCCGAGCTGATCATCCGCTGCCAGGGCTACATGTACCCGGCGAAAGAGCAGCAGATCGTCATCTCGAAGGCGATGGCGTTCGCCAACAACACCTACGTGGCCGTGTCGAACGCCGCCGGATTCGACGGCGTCTACACCTATTTCGGCCATTCCGCGATCATCGGCTTCGACGGGCGGACGCTCGGCGAGTGCGGCGAGGAGGAGATGGGCATCCAGTACGCGGCGCTCTCGAAGTTCCTGATCCGCGATTTCCGCGCCCACGGCCAGTCCGAGAACCACCTCTTCAAGCTGCTGCACCGCGGCTATACCGGCATGATCAACTCGAAGGAGAACCGGCACGGGATGTCGGAATGCCCCTACGAGTTCTACCGGCGCTGGATCGAGGATCCCGACGGAACCCGCGACGCCGTTCGGGCCATTACCCGCCAGAGCGTCGGCACCGAGGAATGCCCGATCGAGGGCATCCCGTTCGTCGGCAAGGGCCAGGGCGCGCCAGACCCGGTCCGATGATTTCCCCCGGCCCGCTCCCGTCTTCGGGCGCAGGCCGGCGCAACGCCCAGGACCCCCATGGACACCACGCCCCTCGACCCGACCGCGTTCCGCAGCCCCGCCGTGCTGCTGTCCGGCCCGGTCGATTACGACATGTACAAGGAGTTCCGCCGCCAATTCGCTGCGGCCGCCGAGCGCGACCTCGTCGTGATCGAACTCTCGACGCTGGGCGGCGACCCGGAGGTCGCCCGGATGATGGGCGAGGACATCCGCTACCACACCGAGACGAGCCCGGAGCGCCGCTTCGTCTTCCTGGGCAAGGCCGCGATCTACTCGGCCGGCACCACCTTCATGAGCTTCTTCGCCCGGCCGAACCGCTACCTCACCCGGGGCACGCGGCTGATGATCCACGAGCGCAAGATGAACAAGCAGCTTCAGGTCCAGGGCCCGCTGACCACCTGCATCGCCTCCGTGAAGGCAACCCTGCACGAGATCGAGTGCTCGATCGTGATCCAGAACGAGGGCTTTGCGAACCTCATCCAGGGCTCGGACGTGAGCCTCGACGAGGTCTTGGAGAAGGCGCCCGCAAATTGGTACCTGGAGGCGCAGGAGGCGAAGCGGCGGGGCCTGATAGAGGCGGTGATCTGAGAGCTCTTGTCCGCGATCGCGTCACGGGATGCGAGCTCGGCCAGCAAGACGGAAGTCCACAGCCCACACCGTCATTGCGAGCGCAGCGAAGCAACCCAGGGACGCGCCAGGTACAACAATCGCGCGCCGCCCCGGGGTCGCTTCGCTGCGCGCGCGATGACGGCTCGGGGCGAGCGATCCGTCCCGAGCCGTATCGATCCTGACCCAACCGCGATGTTGCGGTCGCGGCTAACTCACCCCTCCGGGTAATCCGCCCCCAGGCTGGTCTCGCGCCACGCCTCGATCTCGGCCAGGCGCTGCTTGAGCCGGCTCGTCACCGCCTCGTAGCCCCAGGCGCCGAGCACGAGGTGGCGCGGCGGGTTGTCGAGTTCGGTCACCCGGATCATCGCCTCGCCGGCGCGGATCGGATCGCCGGCCTGGGTGCCGCTCTTCTCCGCCGTGGCCTTGAGGCGGGCGCCCGCGGTCTCGGCGTAGTCGGGGATCGTGCTGGGCGTCTGGATCAGGGACCGGCCGGCCCAGTCGGTCCGGAACGGGCCCGGCTCGATGCAGGTGACCTTGATGCCGAGCGGCCCGGCCTCGGCGGCCAGCGCGTCGGAAAAGCCCTCCACAGCGTGCTTGGTCGCCGCGTAGTAGCCGGAGGCCGGGAAGCCGACCAAGCCGGCCACCGAGGTCGCGTTCAGGACATGGCCGGCGCGCTGCGCCCGCATCAGGGGCAGCACGGCGCGGGTCAAGGCGAACAGGCCGAACACGTTGGCATCGAACTGGGCGCGGATCTTGTCCTCCTCGCCCTCCTCGACCGAGGATTGGTAGCCGTAGCCGGCATTGTTCACCAGCACGTCGATCCGCCCGAACTGTTTCGATGTTTCTCTCACCGCCCGGGCGATCTGGCTCGCATCCGTGACATCCAGCGCCAGGGCCAGGACCCGGTCGGTCGCGCCCTCCGCCAGGTCGGCGACCTTGGCTCGATCCCGGGCCGTCACCACCGCCCGCCAGCCCCGGGCGATGACCAGCTTGGCGAGCTCCCGGCCGAAGCCCGTGGAGCAGCCGGTGATGAACCAGACCGGTTGGGTGTTTGGCATGGGATCCGTTCCGTCGTGATCAGGGCGTCGCCGCCGGCTCGGTCAGCGTATCGATCGACAGCAGGTAGGCAATCAGCGCATCCTGGTCCCGGCGCGAGACGCCGGTGCCGGCATCCGCCCAGTAGGCGTGCCCCTCGCCGGTAACGCGCGCGATCCGCGCCGTATCCGAGGCTTTGTTCGCAGCGACGACCTTTGCCCGCAGGTCCCGGTCAACCAAGCTGCGCAGGCTATTCGACGGATCGGGGGCGATACCGCGCGCGAGCGTGCCCGGAACGCCCAACTGAGTCGCCGGATCGGGGCCGACCGCGATCCCGGAATCGTGCAGGTAGGGCGCCGTCCAGGCCAAGCCCACGAGGTTCGGAACCTTGTAGCCGCCTTCGGTTCCCCCCTGCCCCCAGGCGAGTTGGACCTGGGCGAGCGTGTCGCCCGCGAGCGGCACCGGGACGATCACCGGGTCGGCGGGCAGCGGGAACGGCGTGTCGGTGGCGAACAGGCTGGGGGCCGAGAGTCGCGCCTCCATCTTGGCGCCGGCCCTGGCCCGGGTCGGCTCGGTGCCGATCTCCGCGGCCGGAATGATCCGGTGGTTGGTGAGCGCTGGCCCGGAATGGCAGCCGCCGCAGCCGGCCTTCTCGAACACCGCGCGCCCGGCCTGCAGCGTGGCGGAATCCCGCTTGGCAGCGGGCGGGTGGAGCAGATTCTGGAACGCCGACATGGCGTTGTTGGCGTGGTTGACCGGCTCCCCGGGCACCGAGGTGAACAGGCCGTTGTCGGTCACGTAGTTGGTCGCCGGATAGGTCGGCAGCACCGCGTAGCTGTTGAGCCCCGGCGCGGCCGGCGTGGGGTCGACGCTGCGCAGCACCTCCGAGGGCGTCCAGGACCCGCCGGACCGGTACCGGAAGGATTCGGTCGCCGCCCCGCGCAGGACGATGCCGAGATAGGTCTCCGCATCCATACCGAACAGCCAGGGTGCGGCGGCGGCGAGCTGGGTCGTATCGGAATTGGCGGCGTGGACGTTGTTGTTGAGCGAGGACAGGCCCGCGAACGGCCCGACGGCCTCGCGCCCGCTCCAGCTATAAGGCTCACCATGGGCCGAGAAACTCGACGGGATCGAGGTCGGGTTGGTCACCCGGTCGGCGGAGGAATCGAAGCTGCCCGGCGGCCAGCTCGCCACCTGGACCTTGGTGGCGGCCTCGACCGCCTCGGCGTCCGGCAGGGCCGGCCCTTTGCCGGTGGAGCCAGTATGCTCGGGCTCGGTCGCGGGCTTGGCGTCGGCCTCCGGCACGCTGGCATGCATGAAGTAGGCGGAGGAATTCCTGGCCAGCGCCATCAGCAGCCCGGCATTGAGATCGGTGTTGGGCGCCCCCTCCACGACCTTGCCGGTCCCGGGATCGACCGCGGCGTGGCACAGGGCGCAGGTGATGCCCATGCGCAGGTGGCCGCGGTCGGAGAAGGTCTTGATCCCGATGATGAAGGCGCCGCCCTTCGGCACGTCGAGACCGGTCGGGACCAGCTCGCCCGTGCGGTAGGTCCGATCACCGATGCGGACGTCGCGCGCCAGGGCGACCTGAAGGTTGGTTGTGCCCTGCCCGCCGAGCTTAGCTACCGCCAGCGCCACCGCGGTGGGCGTCAGCCCGCCGTCGAGCATGCCCATCACGTCGGTGAGGAAGACCTCGTTGCCGAACGTCTCCTGGTAGAAGGCCTGCCGCCCGCGCTCGACCATGGCGGGATCGATCGCCACCGCGCCGCTGGCCGCCGAGAGCTCCTTGCGACCCGCCTCGGTGGCGTTCAGCCGATCTGCCTCCGCGCGCGAGACCCGGCGCCCGAGGACGTCGAAGGCGGTCTGGATCGGGTAACGGTCCGGGTTGAGCAGGTCCGCCCGGTCCGGCATCGGCGCGTAGCTGAACCGGCCGAGGCCGAGCGTGGCACCGGCCGCGACGGTCGCGAGGCCGGCGGTGACGAGGATGCGGCGGGACCAACCCATGGATCGTCTTCGATAGCCTCGGCCCGCCACCCGGCAGGCATGCGGGGATCGACGGCCGGCGATCAACGGCGATTCGCCGCCGAGGTTCACGCCGTAAGGCGGGACTGGCTGTCACGGTTTCGACAGTGGGCGACGGGGGCCGGATACGCGTTGGCCTTATCCAGCGCGGCCGCGTAATTTTTCTGACCTCACACCAAAGACTTTTTCAGCAGCATTGTCGGCTGATTATGCGTTAGCATGGTGTAGCCGACCTGCATTGACTGCAATGCCGCAAATCTTTGCTGCAGCGCACCCGCGATGACAGGCGAAACGTCGCTGATCGGGCAGCTGGAATTATTCCAGCGCCGGGCGGCCGGCCGATAACAGGTTCGGGGACGGCCGGCGCCGAGGCCGGCCGGACATCCGGGCCGGAGGGAGGATCGTGGGCTTCATGAGGAAGAACAAGGTCATCACGGCGGACGAGGCGATCGCGCTGATCCGCGTGAACGACGTCGTGACCACCACGGGCTTCGTCCAGAGCTGCATCCCGGAGGCGCTGCACGCCGCCCTGGAGAAGCGCTTCGTCGAGACCGGATCGCCCCGCGGCCTGACCCTGATCATGACCGCGGGCGCGGGCGACAGCAAAGGCCTCGGCACCGGCCGCCTGCATCACGACGGCCTGCTCGCGCGGGTGATCGCCGCCAATTTCGGCCGGATGCCGAAGGTGGCGCAGGCCGCGCAGAACAACCTGATCCGCGGCTACAACCTGCCCCAGGGGGTGATCTCGCAGCTCTACCGGGCCTGCGCCGCAGGCCAGCCCGGCCTGTTCTCGAAGGTCGGGCTGCAGACCTATGTCGACCCGCGCCACGGCGGCGCCAAGGTCAACACCCTGACCACGGAGGACATCGTCAAGCTGGTGGAGGTCGATGGCGAGGAGTGGCTGTTCTACACCGCCACCAAGATCGACGTGGCCTTCATCCGCGCCACCTCGGCCGATCCGTCGGGCAACCTGTCCTACGAGAAGGAGGCGCTGACCCTCGATTGCCTGGCCCAGGCCATGGCGGCCCGCAACAACGGCGGCATCGTCATCGCCCAGGTCGAGCGCATCGTCGACGACGGCTACCTGCTGCCCAAGGACGTGCGCGTCCCCGGCATCCTGGTGGACTGCGTGGTGGTCGCCGAGCCGGAGATGCACCGGATGAATTACGGCGTCATGCACGACGCCGCTCTGGCCGGCGAGATCCGCGTCCCCGTCACCGGCATCAAGCGGATGCCGCTCAACGAGCGCAAGATCATCGCCCGCCGGGCCGCCTTCGAGCTGCCGCCGAACGGCGTGGTCAATCTCGGTGTCGGTGCGCCGGAGGGCATCTCGTCGGTGGCCAACGAGGAGAAGATCACCCCCTACATCACGCTCACCACCGAGGCGGGTGCGGTCGGCGGGGTGCTGGCCTCGGGATCGAGCTTCGGCGCAGCGACCAACGCCGACTGCATCATCGACCAGAACCAGATGTTCGACTTCTACGACGGCGGCGGCCTCGACATGACCTGCCTCGGCATGGCCGAGTGCGACGCGGCCGGCAACGTCAACACCTCGAAGTTCGGCGGCAAGCTCAACGGCTGCGGCGGCTTCATCAACATCTCGCAGAACGCCCGCACCGTGGTGTTCGCCGGCACCTTCACGGCGGGCGGGCTGGAGATCGCCGTCGATGACGGCGTGGTCCGGATCGTGAGCGAGGGCCGCGCGCGCAAGTTCGTGACCCAGGTCCAGCAGAACACCTTCTCGGGGCCCTACGCGGTGGAGCGGGCGCAGCCGGTCCTTTACGTGACCGAGCGCTGCGTCTTCCAGCTTACCGCCGACGGGCTGGAGCTGATCGAGGTGGCGCCGGGCATCGACATCGAGCGCGACATCCTCGCCCACATGGATTTCAAGCCGGTGGTGCGCAATCCGGTGCCGATGGACCCGCGCATCTTCCGCGACGAACCGATGGAGCTGCTCTCCGATCTGCTCAATCTCGATCTGGCCTCGCGGATCAGCTACGACGGCGAGCGCAACATCCTCTTCATCAACCTCGAAGGCTGGTATTGCCGGGTGAAGAGCGACATGGACGAGCTGCGCATGACCATCGTCGAGGCCTGCCGCAAGGCCGGCCAGCGGGTCAACGCCGTGATCAACCACGACGGCTTCCGGCTCAACGAGAACCTGATCGACGATTACGCCGGGATGATCCAGTATCTCCAGGCGAATTACTACGCGACCACGACCCGCTACGTCACCAGCGCGTTCCTGCGCCTGAAGATGGAGGAGGCGCTGACCAAGCGCGGCGTCGCCCCTCACGTGTTCGAGCGCAAGGAGGAGGCCCAGGCCTTCCTCGGCAGCACCGACAAGAAGGCGCGCAAGCGGATCTCCCCGGCGGTCGCCTCGGCGGCTTAGGGCATCGAGGCGTCAGCATCTTGATCGAGGCCTCTGTCTGATCCCACCTCCTCCATTCCAACCCCCTCATCCTAAGGTGACGGAGCGCAGCGGAGGCCTCGAAGGAGGCCTCCAGGGATCGCGCGGCTGCCGGAGGGCTCCTTCGAGGCTTGCGCTACACGCAAGCTCCTCAGGATGAGGTCGAGGGGTAGATGCTCGCTCGCCAAACAGTCCCTAATACCCCCGCCCGGCATCGACGCCCTGCGGCGGCTGCCCGGTGCTGCGGTATTCCCGCAGGTTGGCGGCCACGGTCGCGGCGGCCGAATCCATGTCGGTGGGGCCGGAGATGTGCGGCAGCACGGTCACGCCGGGATGGGTCCAGAGCGGCGAGCCGGCCGGCAGGGGCTCGACATCGAACACGTCGAGCACGGCATGAGACAGGTGGCCGGCATCGAGCGCCGCGATCAGGTCTGCGGTCACCACGATCGGGCCCCGGGCGAAGTTGATCAGCGCCGCCCCGGGCTTGAGCGCCGCGAGCCGGTCGGCATTCACGAGGCCGCGGGTCTCGGAGGTGAGCGGCACGAGGCAGACGAGGATGTCGCAGCGCCCGAGCATCGGCGCGAGGCCGTCCGCCCCGTGGACGGTCTCGATCCCCGCGATGGTTTTCGGCGTCCGGCTCCAGCCGGTGACGGAGAACCCCGCCCCGGTCAGCCGCTCCGCCGCCGCGGTGCCGAGCGCCCCGAGGCCGAGCAGGCCGACATGGGTATCGGCGGGCTTGCGATAGGGATGCGGCTTCCAGACCCGCTCGCGCTGCTGGCGGGCATAGGCCGGCATGTCGCGCTGAAGGTAGGTGGTCCAGGCCAGCACCGCCTCGGCCATGGCGCGGGCCATCTCGCGGTCGACCAGACGGACGATCGGCAGCGGCCGGTCGAAGGCGCCGACGAGCTTTTCCACGCCGGCCCACAGGCTCTGCACCCAGACGAGGCCCGGCAGCGCGGCGACCTCGGCGGGATCGGGATTTGCCACGATGGCGACCTGCGCCTGGGCGCGCTCGGCCTCGTTCATGGTGCGGAACGGGACGAGCCGCTCACCGGGCAACGCCGCCGTGAGGATCTGCAGGTACTCCGCCTCCTGGGCCGGGCCCTTGCACCCGACCAGCGCGACAACCTCCGCCATCCTCGAACTCCGTACGCGTCCCGGGCCACGCCCGCTCAGGGCGATGCAGGCGCTGTGCCGGCTCGCGACGGTTTCGCCAAGTCAGCGCGCCTCGACGAGGGCCGGGTAGACGAGGCGGACGTTGCGCCGATCCTCGGGAATCGCGGTCGCGGCGCGCCGGCGCAGGCTGCCGGTGGTGGCTGGCACCGCCACCTCGGTGGGTCGCAGGCGCCAGCGCTCGGCGCTCGCCATCGGGACCGGCGGCTTCGGGCGCTCGAGATGCCGGTCCGCGCCCTCGGTGGGTACGGTGGCGAGCCCGGCCAGGGTGATGACCGCGAGGAGGCCGTAGCGATACCGGCGCGACGGTCGGGAGCGCAGTGAGGGGGAGGACATGGCAGAGAACCCGCGTGGACACGCTCGTTCTGCCTGCCGGGGATGAAGACGGGATCGAACCGAATCGATTCCCAACCCGTTCCCAACACCTGTCTGGTCTTGCGGTAAACGCCGGGTCTTGAGGCACGGTAAACGAACGAATCGGGAGGATGCGCGGGCATGGCGAGCAAGGTTGAGGGGAGCGCCGGGACACCCGAGCGCGCGGAGATCGGCCGCGTCATCGACACCGACATCTCCGCGCGGCTGGACCGGCTGCCATGGGGCCGCTTCCACGTGCTCGTCATCGTGGCTTTGGGCATCACCTGGGTGCTCGACGGGCTGGAGGTGACGCTCGCCGGCTCGCTGGTCGGCGCCCTGCGCAAGGCGCCGATGTCGTTCTCGGAATTCGATGTCGGGCTGGCAGCCTCCTGCTACCTCGTCGGTGCGGTGACCGGCGCTCTCGGCTTCGGCTGGCTGACCGACCGGATCGGCCGCAAGAAGCTGTTCTTCATCACGCTCGCCCTCTACCTGATCGCCACCGCGGCCACGGGCCTGTCCTGGAACGTCGCGAGCTTCTGCTTCTTCCGCTTCCTCACCGGCGCCGGCATCGGCGGCGAGTACACGGCGATCAACTCGACCATCCAGGAGCTGGTCCCGGCCCGGGTCCGCGGCTGGACCAACCTGGTCATCAACGGCTCGTTCTGGATCGGTGCGGCGCTCGGCTCGTTCATGTCGATCGTGCTGCTGAAGCCCGAGGTGATCGATCCGGCCTGGGGCTGGCGCGTCGCCTTCTTCACCGGCGGCGCCATCGGCCTGGTGATCCTTTTGCTACGCACCTGGATCCCCGAGAGCCCCCGCTGGCTCGCCACCCACGGCTACGCCGCGGAGGCCGACCGGGTCGTGACCGGCATCGAGAAGCGCTTCACCGATGCGGGGGTCACGCTGCCGCCGATCGACGAGACCAAGCGCATGAAGGTCCGCACCCGCGACCACACCCCCCTCTCGGAGGTGTTCCACGCCCTGTTCGTCACGAACCGGCTGGCCACGATGGTCGGCCTCGCCCTGATGGTGGCGCAGGCCTTCTTCTACAACGCCCTGTTCTTCACCTACGCGCTGGTTTTGGAGCGGTTCTACGACGTGCCGGGCAACAGCGTCGGCTGGTACCTGCTGCCCTTCGCGCTCGGCTCGTTCCTCGGCCCGCTGCTCCTCGGGCGGCTGTTCGACACGATCGGCCGGCGCCAGATGATCGCCTTCACCTACGGCATCTCGGCGGTGCTGCTGGTCGCCGTGGGCCTCCTGTTCCGCCTCGACGTGATCGGGCCGGTGGGGCAGACCGCGGCCTGGATGGTGGTGTTCTTCTTCGCGTCCGCCGCGGCGAGCTCGGCCTACCTTACCGTCTCCGAGACCTTCCCGCTGGAGATCCGCGCGCTCGCCATCGCGGCGTTCTACGCGGTCGGCACCGGCATCGGCGGCGTCTCCGGCCCGCTGCTGTTCGGCAGCCTGGTCGAGACCGGCTCCCGGGACTGGGTCCTGTTCGGCTACGGGATCGGCGCCGCGCTGATGCTGATCGCCGCGGTGGTCGGCGGGATCTGGGGCACGGCCGCGGAGGGCAAGTCCCTGGAGGACGTGTCGAAGCCGCTGGCGGCGGCGTGAGGATCAAAGCCCGTCACGGCGGCCGTTGGGCCGCCTTGACGGTATCTGGTCAGCTCTCCTTCCGCCAAACCTGCCCGTGGTAGACGAAGCGCCGCCCCTCGTTGGCGAGGGCGGCGAGGCCTTTGAAGGCCGGGTCGTGGACCGTGATGACGCTGGTCGGGATCTGGCGCATCATCTCCTCGAAGGGCGCCTTGCGCTCGAACGCCTCGCGAAACCCGCTCTCCTCCAGCACCTTGACGATGCGGGGCGCGATGCCGCCGCCGATATAGACGCCGCTGGTGGCCAGGAATGTCAGGGCGAGGTCGCCGCAGACGCGGCCGAGCAGGCGCCCGAACAGCTCCAAGGCCTCCGCGGCGTGCGGATCGGAGGCCTTGAGCCCGGCCTCGGTCACCGCCGCCGGATCGATCTTCTCGTGCGGCTGGCCGGTGCGGACATGCGCCACCGCCGCGTGCAGCCGCGCCAGGCCCGGCCCGGACAGCACCGCCTCGACGGTGATCCGCCCCTCGACCCGCTCCAGCGCGTGCCAGACCTTCTCCTCGAAATCGGTCGTCGGGCCGAAATCGGTGTGGCCGGCCTCGGTCGAGACGATGGCGAGGTGGGCCGCGTACGGCACCAGGGCCGCCGCCCCGAAACCGGTGCCGGGCCCCAGTACGACCCGGGCGCCCCCCGGAATCGTCGGGCTGGGCCCGACCGGCGTGAGGTCGTGGGGCTCGATATCGGCAGCCCCGGCCGCGACCGGCACGTAATCGTTCACCACCACCGCCGAGGAGAGACCGAAATCCTTCGCGATGCGCTCGCCGCCGATCCGCCAGTCCGCGTTGGTCAGCTGCGGTTCGGGGCCGTCGACCCGCCCGCCCATCGCCAGGATGGTCGAGCGCGGGGGCGGCAGGGCATCCCCGCCCTTGGCCAAAGCCGCCCTGATGGCGTGGGACGGATCGGGATGCTCGGCCGTCGCCTCGTGCGAGAGAAGCCGAGGCTCCGCGCCCTTCTCGGTGATCAGACCGAAGCGGGCGTTCGTGCCACCGATGTCACCGATCAGAACCGGAAACTCGAACATCGACGAAAGGCCTTTTCCTGAGCGGGCTTCTGTGTGTGCAGCATCGTATTCCGAACACCGGCAGCCACCGTTCGGGATGATGCCCCAGGCAGGTCGCGTGCCGACCGGCGTTCCACGAAGGATAGGGCGGGCTCAGGCCGGCGGCAGGGCCTCGGGGTCGATCCTTCCGCCCTCGGCCCACATTCGCACCAGGGCGCGGACGGCGGCCGGATCGGGCAGGCGCCGGCTCGCCACGGTGTCGCCGTCGCCGACCCGGACGGCGATGCCGCCATCCTCGTTCACCGACGCGAACGCGATCTCGTCCGTCCGGTCGTCGCCGAAGAAGACCGGCCGGCGCCCGGCATAGGGGGGCTGTTCCAGGAAGGCGCGGATCGCGTGGGCCTTGGTCGCCTGCGCCGGCACGATCTCGCCCACCGCCTTGCCGAGCTGGAGCCGATAGGCGCTCCCGAGGGCCTCGGCCGCGTCCTTGACCAGCGCCTCGGCCCGAGCGGCGTCCTCGGCGTTCGCGAGGCGCCAATGCACCGCCACCGAGGCGCCCTTGTCCTCGATGAGCACGTTGGCCAGCGGCCGGCTCTCGGCATGCAGGCGCTCGACCTGACGGCGCAGCGCGGGATGATCCTCCGCGCCGCCGCCCGACAAAGCCCCGCCGACCCGGCGCTCGACGCCGTGCAGCCCGGCCGCGTCGAGGCGTGCAGGCGCCAGGAACCCGTCGATCACCGAGACCGGCCGGCCGGTGACGATAGCCAGCGCCCCACCGAGCCGGTCGCGCAGCCGCTCGAGGTCTGCGACCAAACCGGGCTCGACCTGCACCGCGTCCGGCCGCGGGGCGATCTCCGCGAGGGTGCCGTCGAAGTCGAGGAAGAGGGCTATGTCCATCGCGGTCTTTCCCGGGCCGTGACTCTGGGGGGCCGGGCTACCACGCGACGATCGTTCGCGGAACGGCGCCCGGCATCAACCTAGCGTTCATTGTGGATACGATATACGCCGGCTTCATAATGGCCCGTCCGCTCGCACGCCCCGTCCCCGAACCGATCCAGCCCGGCCAAGAGAGTGTCTGGGACTATCCGCGGCCGCCCAGGCTGGAGCGCGTCGCCGAAACGCTGCGGGTGATCCTCGGCGGCGCGGTGATCGCGGAATCGAAAGCCGGCTACCGGGTTCTGGAGACGGCCCATCCCCCGACCTACTACCTGCCGCCGGGCGACGTGAGCGCCGGCGTCCTCTCGGGACCGCGCCGGGGCGGCATCTGCGAATGGAAGGGACAGGCCGTGCTGTTCGATGTGCATGGCGGCGACCGGCTGGCGCCCAGCGCCGCCTGGTCCTACCCGGAGCCGACGCAGGGTTTCGACGCCATCGCGGGCTATGTCGCGTTCTACGCGCTGCCGATGGATGCCTGCTTCGTCGGCGACGCGCGGGTCACGCCCCAGCCCGGCACCTTCTACGGCGGCTGGATCACGCCCGGGATTGTCGGCCCGTTCAAGGGCGGCCCCGGCACGATGGGCTGGTAACGCCGCGCCTGCGCACTCTATCGTCCCGGATCGAGCCTTGCCGGCCGAAGGAGACGCTATGAGCGCGCTGACCGAGATCGACCCGACGGGCGCGGGGCTCAACCCGGACGCGCTCGCGCGGATCGCGCCCTGGATGGACCGACTTGTGGCGGAGGGCCGGCTTGCCGGCCTGTCGGTCACGGTGGCGCGCAGGGGCCGTGTGGCCTTCGCCCGCGCCTGCGGGCAGGCCGACCTCGCCCAGGGCACCCCGTTCACCCTGGATACGGTGACCCGGATCTACTCCATGACCAAGCCGCTCACCTCGGTGGCGGTCATGCAGCTCTACGAGCAGGGCCGGTTCCAGCTCGACGATCCGATCGCGCGGGTGCTGCCGGACTTCGCCGAGATGCGGGTGGCCGTGGGCGGCAACCGGTCGAAGATCGAGACCGAGCCGGCGCGCCGGGGCATCACCGTGCGCGACCTCCTCACCCACACGGCCGGCCTGACCTACGGCTTCATGGAGGCGACCCTCGTCGACGCGCAGTATCGCGAGCACGGGATCGACTTCCTGGCCCGCGAGGGCAGCCTCGCCGAGATGACCCGCCGGGTCGCGGCGCTGCCCCTGCTCGCGCAACCCGGCAGCGCCTGGAATTACAGCGTGGCCACCGACGTGCTCGGCCAGTACGTGGCGGCGCTCACCGGCCGTCCCTTCGACCAGTACCTGCGCGAGGCGGTCATCGCGCCCCTCGGCATGGTCGACACCGACTTCCAGGTCCGGCCGGAGCTCATGCCGCGCTTCTGCGCGACCTACACGTATGACCGGGCGCGGCAGCTCAAACTGTTCGACGATTCCGTGGAAACCAGCTTCGCGCGGCCTCCGGCCATCGCCTCCGGCGGCGGCGGCCTCGTCTCGACGGCGGCCGACTACCAGCGTTTCTGCCGGATGATCCTCAACGGCGGCACGCTCGACGGCAACCGGCTGCTCGGCCGCAAGACCGTCGCGCTGATGCTGGCGAACCACCTGACGGGGGATCTCGCTTCCATGGGCACGCCGCGCTTCGCCGAGACCTCCTACACCGGGATCGGCTTCGGCCTCGGTTTCTCGGTGATGCTCGACCCGGCCCGGGCCCAGATCCTCGGCACGCCCGGCGAGGTCGCCTGGGGCGGCCTGGCCTCGACGGCCTTCTGGGTCGATCCGGCCGAGGATCTCTCGGTCGTGCTCATGACGCAGCTCGTGCCGTCCTCGGCGCTGCCGATCCGGCGCGAGCTGCGCGTCCTGACCTACGCGGCCCTCGACGATTGAGGGCCGCCGTCCCGGCTCATTGCGCGGCGGGGGCATCCGCGGCGGCCGGCTTCGGCGCCGCCTTGGCGCCCGCCTTGGCGGTGGGCTTGGGCGACCCGGTGGCGAATTCCGGGTCGCTGCGCGGGCCGTTCGGGCCGTTGGTCGGGCCGGCGAGCTGGCCGGGGGCGAGGTCGACGACCTTGTTCCAGGTCTGCGACTTGCACAGGAAGGCGATCAGGCAGCCCCGCACGGTCAGCTCGTTGGGGGCATCCGTCCAGATCGTGACGTCGTAGGACTTGCCGTCCTCGGAATTGTAGATCTTGCCCTCGTAATGGGCGTCGGCATTCGGCTTCAGGCCCATGATCAGCTGGTGGCCGAGCGAGGGGCGCGCCTGCTTCTTCGGATCGGGATTCTTGAAGTCGACCCGCGGCTCGCCCTTGTCGTTGAGCGGGACCTTCAGCCAGACCACGTAGCCGCACAGCCGGTCGTTGGCCGGCCCGCACTTCTCGAGGCGGACGCGGGCGCGGCCGTCCTCGGTCAGGTAGGTGCCGCTGGGGTCGGCCGGGGCCGCCGCATGCGCCGGAGCCGACAGCGCGGCCAGCGCCAAGGCCGCGAGCGGCGCGAACCGCCGACCGATCGAAGACATCGTCATACCCGAACTCCCCTGCCTCGCGAGCCCTGGAGGCCAGGACCGCCCGCCGTGCGGAAGGCCCCCTCGCTCGCGTCATCGCGCTCTCGCCGGGTCGACAACCCGGCGGCTTGCGCGTCCTGCCCGCCGTCTCTCGCGCGAAGTTGTCCGCATCATGACGGCGCAGCCTAGGGCTGAGAGGTATTGGATAGTCTTCGTTGCGGCGCCTGGCGGTTCAGACGCGCGTCGGCTTCGTGCTCCGGCCGGGTCCGAGCGCGCGCTGCATCAGGGTGACGTCGAGCCAGCGTTCGTGCTTGTAGCCCACGCCGACCAGGGTGCCGACCGGCGTGAAGCCGAGGCCGGCATGCAACGCGACGGAGGCCGCCGTATCGCTCTGCGCGATGACCGCGATCATCGCCCGGGCGCCGATCCGCTCGGCTTCGGCGATCAAGGCCGTGAGCAAGGCCCGCCCGACGCCCGCGCCCCGGGCCGCGCGCGCCACGTAGATCGAATCCTCGACGGTCGATCGGTAGGCCGCGCGCTGGTGATAGGGTCCGGCATAGGCGTAGCCGGCAACGGTACCGTTCCCGACGGCCACGAGATACGGGAAGCCGCCCTCCCGCAGGAGCGCGAAGCGGCGGGCCATCTCCGCGACGCCCGGCGGCTCCAGCTCGAAGCTCACCGTACTGGTGCGGACGGCCTCGTCGTAGATGGCTGCGATGGCCGGGATGTCGGCCTCGGTGGCGGGACGAATCGTGTGGGTCACGGCGCAAGCATACGTGCGCCGGCCCGAACGGCAATGCGCGCGACCACCCCGTGGGGCCGGGTGATCGCGCGCATTTCGAGATGGATCGATCGCCGGGCCGGACGGCGCGGGGATGGACGCTCGGCCGTCCCGCAATCGACGTGGCCTGCTCCGATTACTCGGCGGCGGTCATCTCGGCGGTGAAGTGGCCGCACCAATCCTGGGACGCGACCACCGGCCACAGACCCTTCGACTGCGGGGCCGGCTGGCTGACCGGCGGGTTGAAGCGGCAGAGACCCTCGTCGCCCTGCGCCTGGGCGCCGTTGAGCTTGTGATCGTCGAAGAAGCGGCAGCTCTCGCAGGCGGCGTTCGCGGTACCGGTCATCGTATCTCTCCGTCGTCGTGAAGGCTTCGGAGGCGACCGAAAAGGCTGGCCGCCTGCTCACAGTTGTTAATTAGAACAACTCCAATGAAGGGTCAAGGGTTCGGCCCGATGCGGCCCCGCCCCCGCTCCCTGATCGGCCTCGGTCGGTCTCGGTGAGCGAAACACCGGCTTTTAAAATGCGTGAAGCCGGGCCCCGATCGGGGACCCGGCTTCACGAGGCCGTGCGTCGTCTCGGATGACCGCCCCCGCCGGATGCGGCGCGAGCGGTGGATCGGACGGCGCGATCAGCCCTGCTTGTCCTTCTTGTTGGCCCGGTGATGACCCACGGCGCAGCCGGCGGCGGCGCCCATCTTGCCGTGCCCGGCCATGTGACCGGCAACACCGCCGACCACCGCCCCCTTGAGACAGCCCTTCGCCTCGGCGGGCGCGCCGACGACGAGAGCGCCGATGGTCAGCGCGGAGGCCAGTGCGATCCGATAGGTCATCGTGTTCACTCCATTCGTGTCCCTGCAAACGGCTGCACGACCCGACACGTTCCCCCGGCGCTCCGCCGCCGTACCGCAGGGTGCGGCGATGCCTGGATCGCGCCGGGCCGTGGGATCCCGCCGGCATCCGCATCCCGATCGATCGCGTGACTCTAGCGGGCGAGCCCGGTGACCAGCCGGATCAGATCCGATTGCCGGGTCGCGCCGGTCTTGGCGAAGATCGCCTTCAGCTGCGACCGCGCGGTGGCGGCGGTGATCGCGAAGCGGCTCGCCGCCTCGGCCAGGGTGAGGCCGCCGGACAGGGTCTGAGCGAGGCGCGCTTCCGCGGGGGTCAGGCGATACGCGGTCTGAAGGATGGTGGCCGCGGGGACCGGCGCGCTCCCTGGAACGCTGGCGATCAGCAAGGTGCTTGCGCCCGCGAACAGGCCGCGGGTCGGGCCGACGAGCGGCACGACATGGATTGCGATCGGCGCGGCGTCGCGGCGCGCCACCACGATCGCGGAAATCGGCGCCCGGCCGGATGGTCGCGACAGCGCCTCGAGCTGCCGGGCGGCCTCACCCTCCTCGACGGCGAGGCGGCCGCCCGCGAGCTTCAGGTCGGGACCGAACAGGGCCCCGAACGCGGCGTTCCAGCGCAGGGCGCGGCCCTCGGAATCGAGGATCATGGCGGCGCGCGCGATCACGTCGAAGGCCTCGGCCAGTCCGGCGAGCCGCGCCTGTTCGATCATCGCGGTGAGAAGGCCCGCGCGCCGCAGCAGCGGCGACAGGGTGGCGAGGCGCGCCTGCTCGTGCGGTTCGTACAGACCCTGCGCCACCGTCCTCTGGAGCGCCAGGCACCAGAGCCGCCCCTTCACCTCGAAGCCGACCCCGGCGAACCAGCGCAGGCCGCTGGAGGCGAGTAGGTCCTGATAGAACGGCAGCCGCGCGATCTCGTCGGGTGTGGTGAAATCCTGGTCGACCGCGATGCCCCGGGCGCGCATCATCGGCAGGCCGCGGAACCGATGATCCTCCCGGTGCCAGCCTTCCTCGAAATAGCGCTTCGACGACTCGGCGAGCGACGCCGTGGTGAGCGCATTCAGCGCCGTCCGATCGGTCCGCAGAAGCAGCGCGCCTTCGCTTCCGGAGGCCAGCGAGACCCGCTCGATCAGGTCCGGCCAGCGCGCCGGATCGACCACCGCCTCCTCCAGATCCTCCTGAAAGCCCGCCTCCAGGTCGTCGTGGAGGCGGGCGAACAGCGCGGGATTCAGGCCGGGCATGGCGCTCGACTCCGGGCCGGCGGATACCGGCGATCAGGACCGCATCGCCCCGGCCTCATCAGCATATCGGCGGCGATTCGCTCGATACCCCAGCTAATCAAACCATCAATCGCAAGCAAGCACTTGAAGAGCTAGCGCTGTAGATTGCGAAACCCGCGCGATCGACAGTTCACCGCAAAATCCGCGGCTGCGTCGAATGTTGATTTCGGCGCAGCGGCATTCCGCGCGCGAGCCGCCCGTCAGCGAGATCCGCGACGCTTTGGCGGAGCGGTTTCTGGAGGCGCGGCGGGGGCGCAACCGCAATCGCTATTCTGGGGGTTGTGCGGGCATCGCCGAAGCGACGTCGCGGCGCCCGATGCGGTCCCTCCGGCTGCGGCAGCCGCGCTCTGCGACTCCGCATTTTGCCACAGGGCCGCCTTCACAACTTCTGATAGAGTTCTGGCGGGCCGGGTTCAAGCGTCGTTAACCAAACCCGTCGATTGTATCGCTCTGCGCGGTTCGATCACGGGTTGTCATCGGACGGGCGCAGTCGAGCATGGTGCGGCTGAAGGTCGATGGCGTTTTTCCTGTCTGCGTTCCTTGCCGCGGCGACCCGGCGCGTCTCCCGGGCATCCAGCATCGCGGATCATCCGCGAGGTCGCACCGCCGCGCTGGCGGTCCTGACCTGCGCCCCGTTGCTGACCGGCTGCATGTCCGGCAAGTCGCCGTCATCCGCGCGGTCCGGCCCGGACGTGACGCAGACCGGCTCGATCCCCGACGGTCTCCCGCCCGCCGTGGTGGCGGCCGCCCAGGAGGAGGTCGGGCGCACCATGCGCCTGGGCCTGGCCAATTACCGGCTCAATGTCGGCGACAACCTCGAAGTGTCGTTCCTGATCGACTCGAGCGTGGTCCAGCCGACCTATCGGCTCAACCCGAGCGACGAATTCGACGTCGATTTCCGCACCCACCCGGAATACAACCGTACGGTGCTGGTGCGCCCGGACGGCCGGATCTCGCTGCCGGGCAAGAACGGCATCAAGGTCGCCGGGCTGTCGCCCGAGGCCGCGGCCGCGCTGATCAAGAGCACCTACGACGACGTGCTGATCGACCCGGTCGTCACGATCATGCTGCGCAAGTTCCGCACCGTGACCGATGATTTCCGCGAGCTCACCCAGCGGGCCGATATGGGCCGCGTGAAGGTGCTGGCGATCGAGCCGGACGGCAAGATCAACCTGCCGATGGTGCCCCCCGTCCAGGCCGCCGGCAAGACCGTAGCTGAGCTCGCCGGCAACCTCACGGCGGCCTACCACCGCCAGCTCGCCACGGTGAGCACGAGCGTGCGGCTCGCGAGCCTGGTGCCGGCCAACACCATGGTGTTCGGCGAGGTCCGGGCCCCGGGTCCCGTCACCCTCCAGGGCGCCCGCACCCTGGCGCAGGTCCTGGGCTCGGCCGGCGGCATCCTGCCGACCGCCGCGGGCGACGCGGTGCGGATCATCCGGTTCGACGCCGAAGCCGCGGGCAGCGTCCGCATCGTCGATATCGGCCAGCCGGGGCTCGCCGACACGATCATCGTGCCGCCGAACGCCACGGTCTACGTGCCGCCCTCGCTGCTGGCCAAGACCGCCCGCGCCGTCGACCTCGTGGTCCGCCAGATCCTGCTCTTCAACGGCACCGGCTTCGGGGTGAACTACATCACCGGCCCGTCCGCCAACACCTCCACCAGCGCCACCGTGAGGTCCGGGACGTGACGAAGTCCGACCTGTCCCGCTTCGACCGGACCGCGCCCGACGCCGTCGCGGATAGCGCCTTCGATCTCCGCGACGCCCTGGCGGCCCTGTTCCGGCACATCCGGCCGGCGCTGCTGATCCTGGCGGCCGCGATCCTCGGTGCCGGCATCTACCTGCTGCTGACGCCGGCCGAATACACGGCCGACGCCAAGCTGATCATCCGTCTCGGCCGCGAGAAGGCCGCCGCCCCGGTCCAGGGCGGCGCCAACCAGAACTACATGTTCTCCGAGCGCGCGCAGAACGTGAACAACGAGGTCGAGATCCTGCGCGACCCGAGCATCGTGCGCGGCGAGTTCGCGGCCCTGAAGGCGATCACCCCGGTCGGCGATCTCGGGCCGCCCCCCGAGGAGTGGATGGATTGGCTGATCTACCAGGGCCGCGTCGCCATGCGCGGGGCCAAGGCGGTCAAGACCTGGGTGGTCGACACGGTCCGCATCCCCTTCGAGGCGCTCGGCCTGCTGCGCCATCTCAGCCCGGACGAGAAGCTGTTCGAGGCCTATCTCGCCTCGTTCAAGGTGGTGTTCGTCAAGGAGACGGACGTGATCCTGACCGGCTTCACCTGGACCGACCCGACCTTCGCGGCCCAGGCGCTGAACCGGCTCCTCGACGCCTACAAGCGCCGCCACGTCGAGGTGTACGCCGACGAGACCCCGGCGGCCTTCTACCAGAGCAAGCTGGAGCGGGCGCAGGCCGACCTCGCCACCATCGACACGCAGCTGGCGAAATCCCTGAAGGGCAACAACACCGCGAGCTTCGAGATCGAGCAGCAGAACGATCTCGGCACCCTCTCGGACCTCGCCCGCCAGAAGTCGGCGGCCCAGATCGAGCGCGAGGGCGTCGAGTCCCGGCTCAAGCGCACCCGCGAGACCGGCCCCGACCGCTGGCAGCCGACGCCCCCCGACGCCGACCCGACGGTGGCGGCCTTCGACACGCGCTGGGCCGATCTCCGGACCAAGCGGGCCGAGCTCGCCGTTCGGTTCCGGCCGACCGCGCCGGAATTCGTGAGCCTCGACCGGGATCTCACCGCCCTGACCCGGCAGAAGTACCAGGCGCTGATCGCCGCCGACACGGCCCGCCTCGCGGTGCTGGCGGAGAAGATCCAGACCATCACGGGGATCGAGGCCAGCCGCCGCAAGGCCGCCATCGGCCAGAGCGACGCGGCCCTGGCCTATGGCCGGCTCGTGCAACAGAAGGGCCTGCTCACCGACGAGATCACCGACACCCAGAAGCGGATCGACGCCCTGCGCACCGGCACCGGGCTCGACGCGCAGGCCGTGACCTCCTCCGCGCTGGTGGCGCGCGCCGTGCCCCCGCGGCTGCCCTCCGGCCCGAACCGCCCGCTGATCCTCGGCCTGGCGGCCGGGCTCGGGCTGCTCGCCGCCCTGGCCTACGTGGCGCTCGCGGAGATCCTCGCCCAGACCTATCGCAGCCCGTCCGAGGTCGCGCGCTCGCTGCGCGTGCCGGTCCTGGCGGCGGTTCCGCTGCGCACGAGCGCCGAGCGGCGGCCGCGTTTCGGTGGAGCCGTCGCATGATCGCCGCCCATGCCCCGATGATCGACCCGGCCGTGCTCGAGCCGGCACTCGTCCAGCTCAGCCGCCACGAGACCCGGCTCCGCCGGGTCGGGATCACCGCGGTCCAGCCCGGCGAGGGGGTGAGCACGCTCGCCCGCGAGCTTGCCGGCGCCTATGCCCGGCGCGGCCGCACCGCCGCGCTGATCGAGGCGAACTGGTCGCGGCCGTCCCTCGCGGACGCCTTCGGCCTCGTCGGCCGGCCGGGCTTTGCCGACATCATCGCGGGCGATGTCGCGCCGAGCCTGGGGGTCCACCCGGTGGCCGATGGCCTCAGCGTCGTGCCGGCCGGCAACCCGGCGGCGATCCGGCGGGCGACCCTGGAGGACGGCCGGGTCGAGGATTTCCTGGCACTGGTCGACGAGCGCTTCGACCTCGCGATCCTGGATTGTGAGCCGATCACCGAGATCGGCGACGCCGCGGCGCTCTCGCCCTTCGTGGACGGGTTCGTCGTGGTGATCGGCGCCGAGCGCACCCGGCGCGCCGTGGCGCAGCGGGCGCTGGCCGACCTCAAGGCCGCCGGCGGCGCACCGCTCGGCATCGTCCTCAACGGCACCCGGCGGCCGATCCCGAAATGGCTGTACCGGTGGCTCGGATGAGCGGCGCCCCGCTTCGCGCGCTCCGTGCCCTGCCGGTCGCCGGGCTCGGCCTCGCCGCGGCGGCGGGTGCGGTGGCGCTGAGCGCGGCGCCGCTGAAATTCGCGGTCGTCGGTCTGGCGGCGGCCTTCGGCGGGGTCGGCGCCCTGATCGCCGGACAGCGGTACCGCCTGACGCCCCTGCTGCTCGTCGCCCTGGCGGTCGGCCTGACGGTGAAGCTCGATGTCAGCTTCTTCCAGCATTTCGAGGCGGTCGGCCAATACCTGCCGAGCATCGGCGGCGGGGCCGGGCTGACGGTCAGCGTCGCCCTCCTGGTGGCGCTGACGCTGATCCTATCCAAGCTGACCGGCATCGGCGAGCGCGTCCCCGGCCTGCGCCTCGACCGGCCGCTCGTGCTGACCCAGCTCGGATTCCTGATCGCCGGCCTGCTCTCCCTCAGCAATGCCACCGACACCGCCTATCTGTGGTTCGATGCCTGGCGATTCCTCGGCCTCCTCCTGGTCTCGGTCGCGGTCTCGAACCTGTCGGGCACCGATATCCGCACCCTGGCCCTGGCGATCTGCGCCCTGTGCCTGGTGCAGACCGCGGTGGCGGGGCTGCAATACGTCTCCGGCTCCGAACTCGGCCTCTCGGTGCTCGGCGAGGAGCAGATCGTCGAGGAGAACATCAACTTCACCGCGCAGCGCCGGGCCGGCGGGCTGAAGGTCCACCCGAACATCCTCGGCTACTATTACGAGTTCGTCTGGCCGCTCGCCCTGGCCCTCGCCCTGTCGCGGGGCCCAAAGCTCCTGCGCCTCGTCGGGGCGGCCGGAGCGGGCTCGGCCGTCGTCGGCGTGGTGCTGACCCTGTCGCGCGCCTCCTGGCTGACCTACCCGCTCTCGGCCGCCCTGGTGATCCTGCTGGTCTACCGGGACCGGCTGTTCTCCCGGGCGAGCCTGATCGTGTTCGCGCTGCTCGTCGTGGTGGCCGGGATCGGCGCGATCTATGCCGGGCCGCTGGTCTGGGAGCGCCTGACCGCGGACGATGGCGGCTCGGCGGCCCAGCGCGGGCCGCTCAACGCGGCTGCCCTGGCGCTGTTCGCGCAATTCCCGATCTTCGGCGTCGGGCTGAACAATTTCGGCAATCAATTCGCGGTGCTCGACCAGACCGGCCTGTCCCGCCTCACCGGCCTGTTCGACCGCTCGAACCACGTGGTGCACAACCTGCACATCCTGATCCTCACCGAGGTCGGGATCGTCGGCTACGCGGCCTTCGCCCTGGTCTTCCTGGTCGGCATCGTCCGGGGTTTCCGGGCGGCCTGGCGCGCGCCGGTGGGGGATCCCCTCGCCGCCATCGCGGCCGCGTGCGCGATCGGGTTGATCGCCCATCTCCTGCACGGGCTCGTCGACCCGGGCTTCCGCCTGAATCTCGGCATCGCCGAGCTCCTCTACACCGGCCTCGGCCTGATCGCGGGCGTGCGGGCGGCGCAGAGACGGGCTGCGGCCGAACGGTATCGGGAAGGATACGGACCATGAGCGGCATCCGCCTCAGCGTCCTGATCGTCACCTACAACGCCGGCGCCGATATCGAGACCTGCCTGCAGCTCCTCGCGGCCAGCCGAATCGACCGTCCCTACGAGGTGATCCTGGTCGACAACGCGTCGTCCGACGGGACGCCGGAGCGGGTCGCCCGCGGCTTCCCCTGGGTGCGGCTGATCGCGGAGCGGACCAACCACGGCTTCGCGGGCGGCAACGCCGTGGCCCTGGCGGCGGCACAAGGCGACACGATCCTGCTGCTCAACCCCGACGCGTTCCTGCGCGACCCGGAGGCGCTGGCTACAGCGCTGGCCCATCTCGACGCGCATCCGGATGTCGGCGCGGTCGGGCCCCGGCTGACCTTCCCGGACGGCCGGCACCAGGTCGGCGATGCCGGCTACGAGCCGCGCCCGCTCTCGACCCTGGTCCATGCCGCGGGGCTGTCCGGGCGCTTCGGCCTGCGCGGCCTCTACCTGGCGAGCCGACAGGCCAGAGGTCGCGCCGCCCTCGACGTGGACTGGGTCTGCGGCGCCTTCGTGCTGATGCGCCGGGCGGCGATCGAGACGATCGGCGGCTTGGAGAGCCCGATGTTCCTCTACGGCGAGGATGTCGACTGGGGCTGCCGGCTGCGCGATGCCGGCTGGCGGGTCGCCTACCTGCCGGGGATCGCGGTCGTCCATCTCCAAGGCGGATCGGCGGGCACGCGCTCGGCCCGGTGGCTCGACGGGCTGGCCGGAATCTACCGCCTGCGCAATGCTGGCCGGCTCCTGTCCTCGCCGGCCTTCTTCTCGGGCCCGCTGCAACTCGGCTTCACCCTGCGGGCACTGGCCTACGGGCTCGCCGGCCGGCTGAAACGGCAGCCGGAACTGGCCCGGAAGGCCGAAGACATGCGCAGGTTCTCCGCCCACCTGCGCAGTCTTCGAAGCTGACTTCACACCGGCATCAAGCCTTCTTGCGGATGAAGACCATGTGATAGCCCTTCAACGGACCCGGCGTCAGCCGGAACAGCAGCTCCCAGAACTTGCCCAGGACGATGTTCTCGCCATGATAGAACGGCTGCCCGTCAAAACTGTAGGTGAAGTGCTCGAACCGATCAGTTGGGAAAAGCCGCTTCCGCGCCGCCTCCGTGTTCATCGTGTAGAGCGGCACGAACGAGTCGATCTCGACCCGCCGCGGCTCGACCCAGCGCAGGACCTGCGCGTGCAGCCGCTTCGGGATGAGCCGCGCGCCGACCCCGACATAGCCCCAGCGATTGGGCGTCCAGGCGCAGAGCCAGCCCCCCGGGGCGAGGACCCGGCCGAGCTCGGACGCGGTGACCTCGGGATGCTCGATATGTTCGAGGACCGAGAACGCCGAGATCAGGTCGAAGCTCGCGTCCGGGAATGGAAGGATCCCGTCGTGACCGATCAGCCGAACCTCGTCGGCCGACTTGTTCTCGAGGACCGCCTCGTCCACGTCGCAGGCCATGACGTGGGCGCAGCGCCCGCGGAAGTCGCCGAGGTGCCGGCGCAGTGGAACCGGGTCATCGCTCCACTTGCCGCGCCCGGCCCCGAACTCCATCACCCGCATATCCGGCCGGAGCAGCGCGTTGACGCGGACGATGTACTCCATCCGGTGGTCCTGCCGGGAATAACCCCCGGCGCCCATCTCCCGGAACAGGCGCTGTTCGACGGTGACCATTCTTCAGGCTCCTCTGACGGCGCGGTGCGCGCGGTGGTTGTGAAGGGGGGCGAGCCGGACGGGCGTCCGGCCGTGGCGATCCTCGGCACCCGCGGCGTGCCGGCCGCGCATGGGGGATTCGAGACGCTGGCCGAACGCCTGGCGCTGGAGCTCGTCGAGCGGGGCTGGCGGGTCGAGGTCTATTGCCAGGTCGGCAAACCGACCCCGCCGAGCGTCTGGCGCGGCATCGCGCTGATCCCGGTGGCGGTCCGCGGCGACGGCGCCTTCGCGACCATCGTGTTCGACCTGAAATGCACGCTGAAGGCGGCGTTCCGGCCGGCCCTGCCGCTGGTCCTCGGCTACAACACCGCCGCGTTCTCGATCCTGTACCGGCTCACGGGCAAGCGCAGCGTGATGAACATGGACGGGATCGAGTGGAAGCGCGACCGGTGGTCGAAGCCCGCCAAGGCGTGGTTCTGGCTGAACGAGCGCCTCGGCAGCCTGTTCTCCACGCATCTGGTCGCCGACCATCCGGAGATCGCCCGGCACCTCGCCCGCAACACCTCGGCGAAGCGGATCACCACCATCGCGTACGGCGCCGACCCGGTGCTGGAGGCATCGACCGCCCCGCTGGCCGACCTGAAGGTGCGCCCGCGCGATTACGGGCTGCTGATCGCCCGGGTGGTGCCCGAGAACCTCGTGCTCCAGATCGTGCGCGCCTGGAGCGAGATCCGCCCCGGCCTGCCTCTGGTCGTGCTCGGCAAGCTGATCGAGTCCGATCCCTACCACCGGGTCGTGAAGGCCGCGGGCGGCCCCGACGTGATCTTCGCCGGCGCGATCTACGAAGCCGAGCGGGTGGCGGCCCTGCGGCTGCATGCCCGCTTCCACATCCACGGCCACACCGTCGGCGGGACGAACCCGTCGCTGGTCGAGGCGCTCGGCGCCGGCTCCCCGATCCTCGCCCACGACAATCCGTTCAACCGCTGGGTGGCGGGCGACGGCGCGGTCTATTTCGGCGACGAGACCGAGCTGCGCCGGGGCATCCTGAACCTCGTGCGCGCCGCGCCGAGCCGGCTCGACGCCCTGTCGGCAGCCTCCCGGGAGCGGCACGCCGACGCCTTCGGCTGGCGCGGCATCTTCGATGCCTACGAGGACGTGCTCCGGCGCCAGCTCCCGTCCCGGCGGGCCGCCCGCCGGGGCCGGGAGGCGCTGCGCCGGCACGAGCACGGGCCGGCCTGAGCGCCGGACCGGCTGTTCCGGGCTAGGCTGCATCGGCGCCCTCCGGCCCCGCCTGGAGGCTGCGGATCTGCCGCTGGGCCAGCATCGTCACGGTGCCGGCCGGCACGTCCCGCAGGGTGCAGACGCCGATCCCGATCGTCGCCCCGGCGCCGACCGTGACCGCGCCCTGAATGGCGGCGTGGGCGCCGACCACCACCCCGTCGCCGAGGCGCGGCGCGTCCGCCGGAAACGGCTGCCCGGGGAACACCCAGTCCCGCGGACCCACGAGGGTCCCGGGTAGCAGGATCAGGTCGGTCCCCGCGCTGGCGCAGAACACCACCCGGGCCGGATGCGGCACGAACAGGCCGGGACCGATCGACGAGCCCGGATGCAGGCTCGCGCCGGTCAGCCGCAGCGACAGGTCGGAGACCAGGGCAGCCGAGCGCCGCCAGCCGCGGCCGTAGAGCAGATGGGCGGTGCGGTGGCAGATCGCGACCTGCATCGCCGGCAGGGTGAGGTGCATCAGGCGGCGCAGCCGCGAGGTCGGCTTGCCGCCGGTTGTCTGGCGCAGGACGCGGGCGAAATCCGCCGCCAGGAGGCGACGCAGCTCCGCCAACCCGGTCGCAGCGGGAGGGCCGCCCGCCTCTGTGGTCGAAGCGGCGCCGGTCACGCGGCGGCCCCGCGACCCGGCAGGGGACGCCAGGGCTGCGGCATCACCGTCTCGCCGATCTGGACATCCTTGAGGATGATGGTGCGCGGGCCGATCCGAGCCCGGTCGGCGACAAGCACCGCGCCGAGCACGATCGCGCCGGCCTCCAGCACCACGCCGTCCCCCAGCACCGGCAGGCCCGGACCGCCGCCGATATCCTGATCGGGCTCCTTCAGCAGGCCGCCGATCGAGGCCTGGAGCCCGAAGGCCACATCGTGCCCCACGGCCCCGGCGATGACGGCACCGTGGGGATAGGGCAGGAACAACCCCCCGGCGATGCGGCTCGAGGGCGGGATGTCGGCGCCGGTCCACCAGCCGTTGACCAGCCACAGCAGCCAGGCCGCCATCCGCCAGCCGCGTTCGTGGCTGTAGCGCGACAGCCGGTAGAGCCAGACCGCGTGATAGCCCCGGCGCAGGGTCGCCGAGCCGTGACCCCGGCGATGCCAGTGCGCGCGGTCCGCCGCCAGGGCGGCGCGGATCTGCGCCCAGCTCGGCCGTCGCTCCCCAGCGGATCCCGATGCGCCCGCGAGGTGGATCCCTCGGGCTGCAGTCTCGGCGCGCTCGGACATACGCAGTCCTCCGGTTTCCTCAGACGCTCTATCTCTGCAACCATAAATTGAAGATGCGGTTGCAAGCCATACGCAGCCTGCCACGATGCAATCGTAGGTCGCGGATTTCAGCAGGGCTTCACCGAGAGATGTACCGGTTGGTGAATCGATTGCGTGGACGGGGTCGCACCGGCGGCCTGCGCTACGGCGCCAATCTGCTCGGGCAGGCCGCCGGGCGCGGCGTCTATCTGGCCGCGGGCTTCGCCGCCTTCGTGATGGTCGGCCATGCTGTCGGCCCGGAGGCGCTCGGCCGCTACGGGCTCGCCCTGGCGGTGCTGGCGGTGGCGCTCATCGCCGCCGATTTCGGCACGACGCTGACCTTCGGCGCGCGCCTCGGGGCCGGGGCGCCGGAGATGCGCGCGGTCGAGTTCGGCCGCATGATCTCGGCGCGCCTGCTCCTCGGTGTCACCACCGGGGCGCTGCTGCTCGGCGCCCTGCCGCTCCTGCCCGCTGAGATCCGGCCGGCCCTGGGGCTCGCGGCCGTGCTGATGCCGCTGGCGGCCGCGCGCTTTCTCGATTCCCTGTTCCAGGTTTGCGGCCGGCCCGGCTGGTCGGTCTGGCCGTCCCTGGCCAACGCAGCAACCCTGGTCGGTGGCACGGCACTCGCGCTTTGGTTGCAATGGCCAGAGGCAGCGCTGAGCGTCGTCGCGGTGACCTCCGGCATCGTCTACGGCGCGGTCGGCCTCGTCCTGGCGGCCCGGCTCGTACCCGTGCGCCCCGCCTCCGTGGCGCATGGCTGGGCGACCATTCGGGCCGCGGCGGGCGTCGGCGTCTCGAACGCGCTCGGCTCGCTCAACGGCCGCATCAGCCTGATCATGCTGGCGGCCCTGGCCGGCGCGGCCGAGCTCGGTCAGTTCACCGCCGGCTTCCGGTTCTTCGAGCTCGGCGCCGCGGTGGCGATCACCCTGTGCGCCCCGCTCGTGCCGGTCTTCGGACGCGCGGTCGGGCCCCTCGAGGCAGGCCGGCCGCGAGCCGGCACCGACCGCCTCCGCGCCAGCGTGCGCCCGGCGCTGACTTTGATCCTCGCAACAGCGATCGCCGGGACCGTGGCGGCCTGCGCCGTCGCCGAGCCCCTGGTCCGCTTCGTCTTCGGACCGGATTTCGCCGCCGCGGCGCCGGTCCTGCGCATCGCGGCCGCCATGAGCGCCCTGCTGATCGCCGCCACGGTCCTGTTCGCCGGGCTCGTGCCGCTCGGCCGGACCGGCTTCGCGGTCCGCGGCAGCGCGGCGGCCTGCGCCACGAACCTGGCGGCCTGCGCGGTGCTGATCCCCCTCGATCCGTTGCTCGGCGCGGCCTGGGCCGCACTCCTCGCCGAGGTCGCGATGCTGGCGGTGGTCGCCCACGCCTTCTGGCGGGAGGCGGGACCGCCCCTGGCCCTGGCAGACGTACCGACCGTGCTGGGGCCCGGCCTCGTCACGGCCCTCGTCTGGGCCGCCGGCCCGGCGGCGCTCGTGCCGCTCACGGTGCCGGCCGCCGCGGGCCTCTCCGCCGCGGCGGCCGCGTGGCTGTGCCTGCGCCGGCGCGCCCCCGCCGATCCGCCCACCGATCCCCTTGCCCTGTCGATCCCGGAAGCTTCGTCATGAGCGACGTCCCCGTGCTCTCGGTCGTCATCCCGACCTACAACCGCGCCGATACGCTGCGCCTGTGCCTGCGGGCCTTCGATCGGCAGACGACCGACGTCCCGTTCGAGATCGTGGTCTGCGACGACGGCTCCACGGATGCGACCGGCACGGTGATCAGCCGGGCGGTGGCGGCGGGCCGCGTTCCGGTGGTGCATCTGCGCCAGGAGAACCAGGGGGCCAACGCCGCCCGCAACCATGCCATCGGGGTCGCGAGGGGCGAGCGGCTGCTGATCGTCAACGACGACACGATCCCGTCCCCCGGTCTCGTCGCGGCGCATCGCGCCGCCCATGCCAAGCGGGGCGGGCGCGAGACCGCGATCCTCGGGCGCATGACCATCGACCCGGCCCTGCCGTTCTCGCCGTTCTCGGCCCTGCACCACGACGCGTCCTACGACGCCCTCGCGGGGCGCGTGGAGGTCGGCTGGGACGCCTTCCTGACCTGCAACGTCAGCGTCGACCGCCGCCTGCTCGACGAGGCCGGCGGCTTCGACCCGCGGCTGACCTGGCACGAGGATATCGAGCTCGGCGAGCGTCTCGCCCGGCGCGGCATGCACCTGTTCTACGCTCCGGAAGCCTTGGCCTATCACCACCACCTCCTCGACGAGGCGGCCTATCTGCGCATCGCCGAGCGCGAGGGCGCGGCTTTGGTGCTGTGGTACCGCAAGCGTCCGGACCTGGTCGCCGACCTCACCCGGCTGGGCCTCGTCGGCCCGCCGCCGCTCGCCGCCTCGCCGCGCCATCGGGTCGCCGATCTGGCGATGCCGACCGCCCTCCTGCCCGGCTGGCAGATGGCGGCGCGGGCTCTGACCCGGATCAGCCCGGAGGCCGGCCGCACGATCTGGCGGCGGCTGTTCCAGCGCCAGAAGCGGCTCGCCATCGCTCGGGCGCTGGCGGCGTGAGGCGGCGGCGGATGCACGTTCGAAGCCTCGTCGCGGCTCTGCTGCTGCCGGCGCTCGCCGCCTGCGGCGCGGCCGATGCCCAGTCGCAGCAGAACATCCTGGTCGACCCGGCGGGGGGCACGATGGACGGCTACCGCACGGTGGCCCGGCTCGCCGATGTCCCGTTCGCGAGCCTCGCGCCCGGCTCCACCGTGCTGGTCCGCGGCGGCAGCTACGGCGACGTGGCGGTGATCGGCGCCCGCGGCAGCGCCGAGGCGCCGGTCACCGTGGCGGCGGTGGCCGGGACCACGCCCGTCCTGTCAAACTCGGTGGTGTTCGAGAATGCCGCCTACGTCACGGTGACCGGCCTGACCGTGCGAGGCGCGGTCAATTCCGGCTTCATCATCCGCCGCGGCTCGCACCACGTCACGGTTGCGGATTCGACCGTGTCGAAATCCGGCCTCGGCATCTGGATCGGCGACGGCGCGGGAGCCGGTCACCGCATCACCGGCAACACGCTGGCCGACAACAAGACCCACGGCGTCGCCGTCGACGTGATCAACGTGCCGCCGGAGGATCCGAGCTTCATCCTGGCCAATACCGTGACCGGCAACGGCATCCACGGGATGGAGATCAACGGCTCCGGCTACGTGGTCGAGGGCAACCGGGTCTCGGGCAACGGCGTCGGGATGTCGGGCACCTCGGGCATCCACGTCTACGCCAAGGACGCCGCCCAGGACGCGGGCGACCGCAACACCATCCGGTACAACATCGTCACCGGCCAGAAGGAAACCACCGGCCAGGACGGCAACGGCATCCAGATCGACCAATGGTGCGACGGCAACACCGTCGCGTTCAACGTGGCGACCGACAATGACGGCGCCGGCATCAACCTGTTCGATGCCGGCTCGAACCTGGTGATGAACAACACCGTCACCGGCAACATGCGCGATTCCGGCGGCAAGCACGTCTATCGCGGCGAGATCGTGCTGGCCTCCGACTATACCAAGCAGGTCGACCGCACCGCGGGCAACCGGGTGCTCAACAACATCGCCTTCGCGACCCGGCCCGGCATCGCGGCCATCGCGGTCGAGGCGACCACCGCCGACAACAACAACGCGATCGGGCCGAACTTCATCGGCAGCGGCGTCGGCGCCCCGCTCTATCGCTGGGCCGCCACCACGACCAGCGACGGCGCGACCCTGCCGCTGAACGGCCAGGGTCCCGACCTCGTCGGCACCCCCGCCTTCCGCGACCCGACGAAACCGCTCGCGAACGGCCTCGCGTTGACCACGCCCCCCGCCCGCGCCGGCATCCCGCTCGGTGCGACGCGCGACCTCGCCGGGCGCGCCTACGCGGCCGGCGAAGCCCCGACCTTCGGCGCCTACAGGAGCCCGTAACATGCTACGCATCGGCATCGACGCGCATGTGCTCACCGGCAAGCCCCAGGGCAGCCGCACCTGGCTCGTCAACATCATCGGCCGGGCCGCCGCCCGCCACCCGGACGCGACCTACCTGGTCTATTCCCACGACCCGGAGGCCTGCGCCCGCATCGTCTCGGGCGCCAATATCGAGCACAAGCGGCTGCCGCGGGTGCCGGCGAGCCTGCGCCTGCTCGCGATCTGGCCGTGGCTGGTTTTCCGCGACCGCCTCGACACCCTGCTGACTACCTACATCGCCCCGCCGCTGGTGCCGGGGAGCCGGCAGGTCGTGGTGGTCCACGACATCCTGTTCGAGACCCACCCGGAATTCTTCTCCTGGCGGATGCGCTGGCGCAACCGCGTGCTGACCCGCCTCTCGGCCAAGCGGGCCAAGCTGGTCCTGACCATCTCCGACTACAGCCGCGATTCCATCGCGAAGGTCTACGGCATCGAGCGCGAGCGGATCGCCGAGGTGCGCTGCGGCTCGACACCGCCCCGGGCTTCCGCCGAACGGAGTCCGCTCGCGGACGGGCGCCCCTACCTGCTGATGGTCGGCCGCCTGGAGCCGCGCAAGAATCTCGGCCTCGTGCTCGACGCCTTCGCGCGGCTGCCCGAGGGAGCGGCCCGGCTGATCGTCGTGGGCAAGGGCGACGGCGAGCGGCCCGAGACCCTCGACCGGCTGACCCGGACCCCGGACGCGGTGCACATCGCCGGCATCGACGATAACGGCCTGTCCGACCTCTACACCCGGGCCGCCGCCCTGGTCTTCCCGAGCCGCGGCGAGGGCTGGGGCATCCCGGTGCTCGACAGTCTCGCCCGGGGCACGCCGGTGATCGCGTCGAGCCTGACGGCGATCCCGGAGGCGGGGGGCAGCGCGGCGAGCTATTTCGACCCGGACGCCCCCGACCGGGTCGAGCGGCTGGCCGACTTGATGGGCGCCGCGATCGACGGCCGCCTGCCCTTCGACGCCGGCGCCGCCCGGGCGCACGCCGCCCGCCACGATTGGGACGGCCCGGCCGCGACCTTCGTCGACCTGATGCGCCGGCATTTCCAGGCCCGCAGGCCGGCGCGCGATCTCCACGCGCCGGTGCCGCATATGCGCGGCTGACCGCCGCCTACTCGGCGGGGGTGAGGCCGGCGGCGAAGGCCTCGGCCGGGGTCTCGGCGGCGATCGGGTCCTGGATCAGCACCCAGTATCCGATCGCCGCCACCACGGCGATCGCCGCGCCGGTGATGAAGGCGAGCGAGAACTGGCCCGTCCCGCCGACGATGAAGCCGGTGATCATCGGCGCCAGGGCGCCGCCGATATAGCCGCCGAAATTCTGCATGGAGCCGAGCGAGGCGGTGCAGTTGGCCGGGGCCGCCACGGAGGCCATCGCCCAGGCCGCCGACGAGCTCACATAGACCAGGAACAGCGAGGCCGAGATGCACGCGATCGCCAGCGTGTCGCTCGGCGTCAGCGCGGCCACCACGGTGCAGGCCGCCGTCGCCAGCAGGCCCACGACCATCGGGATCTTGCGGCTCCGGATCGGGTCGATCCCGCGGCGGACCAGGATGTCGACGATCCGCCCGCCGAGGATGCCGCCCAGCACCCCGAACGCGAACGGGATCGCCCCGATGATGCCGGTCTTCTGCAGGGTGAAGTGCCGCTCGATCTCGAGATAGCTCGGCAGCCAGGCCGTGTAGAGCCAGGTCATGTAGATGCAGCCGAAATAGCCCATGATCATGCCCCAGCTGGTCCGGTAGTGGAACAGCCGCTGCCACGCGTGCCAGGTGACGCGCCGGTCGGTGTTGGGGGCGTCGCCCTCCTCCAGGAAGGCGCGCTCGGCCGGGGTCAGGTCCACCTCGGGGGGATTGCGGAACACCAGGTAGACGATGCCGGCCAGCACCAGCCCGGCGGCGCCCATGATGACGAACATGGACCGCCAGCCGAACGTCACCATCAGGAAGGTCAGCAGCGGCAGGGCCAGGAAGGTGCCGAGCGAGGACGCGCAGTTCCAGATCCCGGTGGCGGTGCCGCGCTGACGGATGTTGAACCAGTCGCGCGAGACCCGGGCGCAGGTCGGAAAATGCGGCGCCTCGCCGACGCCGAGCACGATCCGCGCACCCACGAACTGCCAGAACGAGGTCACCACACCGCCGAGCATCTGGCCGAGCGACCAGCAGCCCAAGCCGAGGGTCAGGGTCAGGCGCGGGCCCAGCCGGTCGGACAGGGCGCCGGCCGGCAGCTGCGCGAAGGCGTAGGCCCACAGGAAGGCCGACAGGAGCAGGCCCATGTCGGAAATCGACAGGCCGAGATCCTGCCGGATCAGCGGATTGGCCACCGCCAGGGTGGCGCGATCGACGTAATTGACCACCCCGGCCGTCACCAGAAGGGTGAGCGAGATCGTCTGGATGCGCTTCACGCGCGGCGTTGCGACTGGAGCCACTGTTTCCCCCCTGGGCTGACGCGCACTCTTCACGGTGCTTCGGGCCCGATCGCGCGTCAGCGACTCACGGTGTCCCGCCGATATTCTGCACCGAATGCCGGCCAGGGGAAGCTGCCGGCTAACAGGTGGCCCCCTCGCGTCGCGGCGCCGGGCGTCGTAGACCGCCCGGACCCGTCACCGACCGAGACCGTCCCGCGTGCGCCTGATCCAGATCACCCACCACGACCTCGACGGCTACGGCGCCGCCACGGTCGCCTCCGCCTGCGCGGCGGTCGAGCGCGTCGTCCACGTGCCGCGCTACAGCGATGTCGGCCCCGTCTTCGAGGACGAGACCAAGCGCCTGGCCCGGGCGGGCGAGAGCGAGATCCTGCTCATGACCGATCTCGGCCTCGAGGAGCAGACCATCGCGGGCCTGAAGAAGTTCGCCGCCATGAACCGCCGCCGTGAGGACGGCCGGAAGCACCGGCTCGTGGTCCTCGACCACCACGCCTCCTCGCTGGACCAGCTGCGCCGCCAAGGCCTGGAGCCCGTGGCCGATCCCGAGCGGCCGGGCCTGAGCCGAATCGACCTCGGCGATCCGGATTGCACCCTGCTGATCGACGAGAGTGTCTGCGCCACCCGGATGGCCTTCGATCACCGGGCCCTGTTCGCCACCCACGAGCCCGACACCGACCTCACCGCCCTGCTGGCGGCGATCGACGCGGTTGACCTCTGGCGCAAGGACAGCCCCGACTTCCCGGGGGGCCTGGCGCTCGACGAGCTGTTCTGGGAGAGCGTGTCGAGCTTCGTGCCCGTCGGCCATCCCTGGCACGAGACCTTCATGTCCGGCCTGCTGCGGGCGGCCGCCGTGTCGTTGCGCGAGGGTGCGACCCCGGCCGATCTCGAGCGGCGCGCCCTCGCGATCCGGTCCGACGTGGTCGAGACCCTCCTGCGCGACGCGCCGGACGACGACCGGGCGCTGACCACGCGCATGCGGCTCGCCCGGGCGCTCGCCCGCTCGGACGCCCTGTTCCGCCCCCTCAAGGACGGCACGCTCCTGTCCTTCGCCCTCGATTCGGGCACGTTCCAGCGGGTCTCCGACCTGATCATGGATGCAGGCCGGGCCAAGCGCGTCGTCAACGTGCAGCGGATGGGCACGCTGTCGTTCCGCTCCAACGACGGCACGGCGCTCGACGGCGCCCGCCTGTTCCGCGGCGGCGGCCACCGCGATGCCGCCGGCGGCCGGCTCCAGAGCGGCTCGGCCTTCTCGATGACGGACGCGATCGCCCAGGTCGAGCCGGTGCTGAACCCGGACAAGCCGCCGGAGGCGGACAGCCCGTTCGCGGCGCTGAAGAACTGGAAGGGTTGAGGCTAGACCACGCTCGGCGCTTATCGAGCTGACTACTCACAGCCCTGTCGTGGGAACAGGCCGGGGTCAGGCCGCGCGCAGACGATCCAGGTCGCCTCCGGGAGCGACGTGCTTGCTGGCGTCCAGGATCTCGACGCCGACGATCCGCCCTTCGGCGTCGAGGTCGACGATGAGGCCCGGGCGAAGCTCTTCACTCTCGACGACATGCGCATCGGCGAGACGGATGTAGAGGGCGTCGACCGTCGGATCGTATTCGGATGTCATCGGGTCTGTTTCCTCTGGCGGGTGCGCCCCCGATCAAGGAGCGCCGTCACAACCGCAATCTCGTGGCCCTCCAGGGGCTCGTATACCACGCGTAAGATCCGCCCGTCGCGCTCCGGCACGGCCGCGAAGACCCGAACCCGTCCGGGTTGGTTAGGATCGGGTTCGATCACCTCGGGATTACGGATCGTCCGCTCGACCCAAGCTGCCTCGATCTCGCGCATGCGCATGCGCGCGAGGGCGTGATCGCTCCATCGGATTCGGATCGGGCTCACATCCACCATCCGGTGTCGCGGGTCGGCATCCAAGGTGATGCTGCAAACATCGGGGTCGACGATCCTGGCGCGCAGGAGCGACATTCTCATGTCGCCGATGCCGGTCTTCCTGTCGGCCCAAGTCGTTCGCGGCCGGGACAAAGATGAGTTATCCATGCGTCCGGATCGCGTGCCCCTTCGCGTCCTGATCATCGTCGCCATCGCGCAGATCGTCGGCTGGGGCAGCGTCAGCCTGACCTCCATCGTCGGCCTGCGGATCGCAGCCGATCTCGGGGTGGACGTCGCCGCGGTCTTTGCGGGTAACGCGGTCCATTACGCGATGATGGGCCTGTGCGCCCCGTTCCTGGCACCGGCCTTCGAGCGATACGGCGCGCGGCGGGTGATGATGGCCGGGAGTGTCGTGGCCGGCCCGGGCTTCGCCATCCTGGCGGTCGCGCAGAGCTACGGCACCTATCTCGTCGGCTGGATCATCCTCGGGGCAGCCGGGAGCGCCACGCTGACGACCGCGCCCTATATCCTGCTCACCGAACGCGTCGGCCGGTCCGCCGGCCGGGCGATCGGTGCGCTGATGCTCATGACCGGCCTGTCCAGCAGCCTGTTCTGGCCGACGACGGCGTTTCTGAGCGATCTTTATGGGTGGCGGGGGACGTGCCTCGTCTATGCCGGCGCGATGTGGCTCGTCTGCGTGCCGCTCTACGGCGTGCCGCGCCGTGCGAGCGGGGACGCCCTGCATCCACCGCGGAACGCGCGTCCGGTCGAACCGGCACCCCGCACCGGTCCGCTCGGGCTGATCGCCGGCGGCACCGCACTCATCGCCTTCGTCGGGTTCGGGTTCAGCGCCATCCTGGTCGAGTTGCTGATCGCGGAAGGCTTGAGCCGCTCGGAAGCGATCGGCTACGGCTCCGTCCTCGGGGTGATCCAGATCGGCGCCCGCGCGGCGGATTTCCTCGGCGGCGGCCGCTGGGACGGGCTGACGACCGGCCTGATCGCGGCACTCTCCGTCCTCGCGGGGCTCTTGCTTCTCGCGACGGGCGATGGCAGCCCCTGGGCAGCCGGCGGCTTCATCCTGCTCTACGGCCTGGGCAGCGGCGCCCTCGCGGTGGCGCGGGTGACGATCCCGCTCGTCTTCTTCGACCGGGCGACCTACGCCCGGGCGGCATCCCGGATCGCGCTGCCACTCAACCTGGCCTCGGCCCTGTCGCCACCGACTTTCGCGGTTGTGCTGACCCGGTTCGGCGCATCCGCCGTTCTCATGCTCGCAGCCGCATGTATCGGGGCGGCCATGATCGCGCTGCTGGTGCTGGTGCGCCGCCGGCCAAGCCGGCTCTCGGAACTTCCCGTGGCCGGTGAGGGCTAGAGCCTGAAATCCTCGCCGAGATACAGGCGGCGGGCATCGGGGTTCGCCACGATCTCCTCCGGCGTGCCCTCGGTGAGGATGCGGCCGGAATGGGCGATGTAGGCGCGGTCGATCAGGCCCAGCGTCTCGCGCACGTTGTGATCGGTGATCAGCACGCCGATGCCGCGCTGCTTGAGGTGCTTCACCAGATCCTGGATGTCGCCCACCGCGATCGGGTCGATGCCGGCGAAGGGCTCGTCGAGCAGCATGAAGGTCGGCGAGGAGGCGAGCGCCCGGGCGATCTCGCAGCGCCGCCGCTCACCGCCCGACAGCGCGATCGAGGGCGACTTGCGCAGGCGCGCGATGTCGAACTCTTCGAGCAGCGCATCGAGCTTGCGCGCCCGCTCCTTGCGATCCGGCTCGACCACTTCGAGCACGGCGCGGATATTGTCCTCGACGGTGAGCCCCCGGAAGATCGAGGCTTCCTGCGGCAGGTAGCCGATCCCGAGCCGCGCCCGCTGGTACATCGGCAGATGGGTGATCGGCAGGCCGTCCAGGGTGATGTGGCCGCGGTCGGCCGCCACCAGCCCGGTGATCATGTAGAAGATCGTGGTCTTGCCGGCGCCGTTGGGGCCGAGCAGCCCCACCGCCTCGCCGGTTCGGACCGTGAGCCCCGCCTCGTGCACGACGGTGCGGGCGCCGTAGCTCTTGCGCAGGCCGCGCACGCTGAGGATGCCGGGCCCGCCCTCCTCCGCCGCAGCAATCTCGTCGGCATCCGCGACGGGCGGATCGGCGCGCCGGCCGAACAGGCGGCCGAGCCATGTCGGGCGGGCCGCCGAATCCTGCGGCTCCGCCCGGAACGCGACCGCGCCGCTCAATTGACCTGGGCCCGCGGCTTGACCGGCGGCTGCGCGCAGCCCTTCGGCTTGCCATCCTTGGCGTCGGCCTTCTCGCCGGGCACGAACAGGGCGGAGACGCGCCCGCCGGCCACCGGGTCCATGTTCGCCCGCCCGGTGCCCATATCGTAGACCAGACGCTGGCCGCGGGTGACGTTCTGGCACTGGCTCAGCACGACGTTGCCGGTGAGCACGATGCGCTTGGCATCCTGGTCGAACACCGCGTGATCGCCGGTGGCGACCTGGTCCTTCTGGACCACCGTGACCGGGCCGGCGCAATCGACCTTCTGGATCCCGTTCTCGGCCGGGTTCTTCGGCGCCGGTGCCTCGGCACCCGCATCCGCGGACGCATCCTTGCTCGCGGCATCCTTGGCCGCGCTGTCCTTGCCGCGCTTGTAGTAGACGGTCATGGTCGAGCAGCGGATCGTGCTCTCGCCCTGCACGGCCACGACGTTGCCGACGAACACCGCCCGGTTCTCCCGGTCGAACACGTCGAGCCGGTCGGCGTCGATCTTGATCGGGTCCTTGCCGCCGCCGCCGATATTGCCGAAGGGCGAATCCTTCTTCGCCGGCTTCTCGGCGAGGGCCGGGCCAGCGAATGCCAGGCCCACGGCCAGGGCCGCACAGAGCGTTGCGCGCGCGCTCATCGGCTGCCTTCCGCCGGCTCGGCGTTCGAGGTCAGGATGCGCGGGGGCGCCTTGTCGGCCGGGTCGTCGTTGACGATGACGACGTGCACGTTCCCGACGAAGGAGATCCGCTTGCCGTTCTCGACGACGTCGAGGGCGTTGGCATTCACGGTGGCGCGCGGGGTCGAGACGGTGACCGGTTCCTGGGAACTCACCGAGCCGGTCTTGAACACCACCGCGGCCGAGCGCAGGCGCGCCTCCTCGCCCTTGTCGGTCCAGATCCGGATGTCGTCCTTCAGGTCGAGCGCCTCGCGGGCGGTGTCGAACAGGCCGGACGCGGCCGAGAGCCGGGCCATGCCGCCCTGGTCGTCGGTGGCGAGATGCCCGCGCATCCGCTCCAGCTCGATCAGGCTCGGCTTGCGCACATCCTGGAGGGCGGCATCGGCCGTCACCTCGTAGCCGCGGTTGCCCTGGCGGAAGCCCGCGAGCCGCGGGCTCTCCATGCGGACCTTGGAGCCGGCCACCGTCACCGGGCCAAGAGAGACGCCCGGCAGGTTCGTCGCGAAGGGATTGAACAGATAGGCGAGCAGCAGCGCGACCGAGCCGCCGGCCGCGACCGGGATGAGGCGGCGCATCGTCCGCACGCGGCCGCTGTGGCGGTACGCCCGGGCATGAGCCCGCGTGCGCGCCGCCGCGACCGCCTGTCCGTTGCCGGCTGAAGCCTCGACCGGGTTCATGCAGCGTCCGTGAGGCGCGCAGGCCGCGCGCACGAGAGGGATCGGCTCAGACGCCTGCGGCCCCCACCGCGCCCGCGCCTCCGATCGGGGGATGGCCCCGACCGGTGGCGAAGTTATGGCTCGCCTGTTTCGGAATGATCAACCGAACTCGGAAACTTTCGTCGCGGATGTGTGTGAGCACACACCCGCCTGTTGCAGCAACGTGGCTGCGAAGAGGTCCGCTGTGCGAAGCGCCTCCCCGTTTTCGCGAGCGCGGCCGGGCCCGAGCGCATGGGGCCCGGCCGCGATCCCAGGGAGCGAATCGCTCAGCGTCAGGCGCCGCGGGCCGCCGCCAGGGCCGCCGCGATCGTGCGGGCGAACCCCGCCGGGTCGCGTGGGCTGTCACCGTCCTGAATGCGGGCGAGGTCGAGCAGCGTGCCGGCCTCCTTGGTGATGTCCGATTCAGGCGCCGCGGCGAGCGCCCGGATCAACGGGTGGCGAGGGTTGATCTCCAGCACCGGCTGCGCGGCAGCGCCGCGGCCCGCGCGGCGCATCAGCCGCTGCATCTGCAGGTCGGGGCCGGCGCTGCCGGCCGAGAGCACCACGGCCGAGTCGACCAGCCGGTCGGTGGTCCGGACGTCCGAGACCTCGGCGCCCAGAGCCGTCTTCACGGCGGCCACGAACGCGTCGATGCCTTCCGGCGCCTCCGGCTGCTCGCCCGCGAGCGCGAATTTCGACAGGTCGAGGCCGCCCTTGGTGATCGACTTGAGCGGCTTGTCCTCGAAGCTGCCGAGCTGGTCGGGCCAGAAGGCGTCGACATGGTCGGAGAGCAGCAGCACCTCGAGGCCCCTGGCCTTGAAGCCCTCAAGCTGCGGAGAGGATTTCAGCGCCTCGGCATCGTCGGCGACGAGGTAGTAGATCGCATCCTGGCCGTCCTTCATGCGGGACACGTAGTCCGGCAGCGAGGTCCAGCCCTCCACGGCGGAGGAGCGGAAACGCAGCAGGGGCGCGATCTCGCCGCGGCGCTCGAAATCCTCGTAGATGCCCTCCTTGAGCACCGCGCCGAAGTTTTCCCAGAAGGTCTGGTAGCTCTCGGCATCCTTGGCGCGGGTGGTCAGCTCGGAGACGACGCGGCCGGTCACCGCGCGGCGGATCCGGGCGAGGGCCGGCGTCGATTGCAGCATCTCGCGGGAGACGTTGAGCGGCAGGTCCTCGGTGTCCACGACACCCTGGACGAAGCGCAGCCACGGCGGCAGCAGCTCGGCCTCGTCGGTGATGAACATCCGGCGGACATGCAGGCGGACCTTGCTCTGCCGGTCGTTCTCCAGCGCCTGGAACGGCTTCGCGCCGGGCACGAACAGCAAAGCGGAGAATTCGAGCTGGCCTTCGGCGCGCCAGTGCAGCGTCGCCCAGGGCTTGTCGAAATTCATGCCGATGGCGTGGTAGAACGCCTCGTACTGCTCCTCGGTCACCTCGGATTTGGGCTTCCGCCAGAGGGCGGTGCCCTGGTTGGCCGATTCGTCCTTGCCGTCGCGGACGATGGCGATCGGGACGGTGATGAAGTCGGCCCATTTCCGTACGAGGTGATCGAGGCGGTAGGGTTCGAGGTACTCGTCCGCATCCTCCTTGAGGTGCAGCACGATGTCGGTGCCGGGCTCGGCCCGGGTGGCGGGCTCCAGCGTGTAGCTGCCCTGGCCCTCGGACGCCCAGGTCCAGGCCTCGTCGCTGCCGGCCCGGCGGGACGTGACCGTGACCCGGTCGGCGACCATGAAGGCCGAGTAGAAGCCGACGCCGAACTGGCCGATCAGGCTCGGGCGGTCCTCGGCCTTGGCCGCGTCCAGGGTCTGCGAGAAGGCCCGGGTGCCGGAACGGGCGATGGTGCCGAGATTGGCCGCCAGATCCTCCTTGGTCATGCCGATGCCGGCATCCGAGATGGTCAGGGTGCGCGCCTCCTTGTCGGGCACGATCCGGACCTTGGCGTCCGGCGGCAGGGCGCTCGCCGCCGAGGTCAGGGCCTCGAACCGGCGCCGATCCATGGCGTCGGCGGCGTTGGCGACGAGTTCGCGCAGGAAGATCTCGCGGTCGGAATAGAGCGCGTGCACGACGAGGTCGAGGAGCCGCCCCACCTCCGCCCCGAACTCGTGCCGCTCAATCGTCTCGCTCACGGGTGATGCCTCCGCGTAGGGGAAAATGCGGGGCGGATATGCCTGCGCGACCAGCCGTTTTCAATGAGGCGTCCGGGGGATCGGCAGGGCGTGAAGAAATCAGATCTCGATCTCGGTCCCGACCTCGACGATCTGCCGGGTCGGCAGGCAGAAATGGGCGCCAGTGCGCTCGGCATTCCGCTTCATGAAGGCGAACAGGCCCTGGCGCCACAGGGCCATGCCGGGTCTGGCCGACGGGATGACCACCTCGTGGCCGACGAAGTAGGTCAGATCCTCCAGGTATTCCGGCGGCAGCAGGCCGCTCTTCACCGCGCATTGCAGCCCCTCGGGGATCGAGGCCGTCTGCATGAAGCCGTAGCGCAGGACGACGCGCTCCATGCCGGGGGTGTATTTCGAGATCGCCTTGCGGATGCCCTGGGCGACCAGGGTCACCTGCGCCCGCTCCTCGGCGGGGATCACCGGGGCCTCCTCGTAGATCACGGTGATCAGCAGGATGCGCTCGTGCAGGCAGCGGCTGCGCTCGACCAGCCGGCCCAGGGCCATCGGGATGCCTTCGGTGGCGGCGGTGAGGAAGGCCGCGGTGCCCGGCAGGGTGACGGGCGGGTGAGACGCGAGGCGGGCCAGGAACGTCGCCTCCGGCTGGCGCATGGTCTCGCGCACCGCCTCCAGGACGTGATTGCCCTTCATCCAGGTCAGCATCAGGAAGGCGACCGCGGCGGCGAGCACCAGCGGAAACCAGCCGCCCTCGAACAGCTTCACGCTGTTGGCGGCGAAGAACAGGGCGTCGATGGCGAGGAAGAAGCCGTTGACCGCAAAGACCAGGATCGGGTTGTAGCCCCAGCGCAGGGCGATGAGGGCGGCAAGCAGGGTGGTGATGCCCATCAACGCCGAGACCGCGATCCCGTAGGCCCCGGCGAGCGCGTCGGAGGATTCGAACACCACGACGGCGGTCAGCGTCCCCGCAGCGAGCAGCCAATTCACCGCCGGCACGTAGATCTGGCCGCGCTCGTCCTGATCGGTGTGGACCACCCGCATCGTCGGCATGAAGCCGAGCTGGATCGATTGCTGGGTGAGCGAATACACGCCCGAGATCACCGCCTGCGAGGCGATCACCGTGGCCATCGTCGCCAGGGCGACCAGCGGATAATGCGCCCATTCGGGGGCCAGCAGGTAGAACGGGTTCTCGATGGCGCCCGGATCGGCCATCAGCAGGGCGCCCTGCCCGCAATAATGGATCAGCAGCGCCGGCAGGACGAGGCCGAACCAGGCCGCGCGGATCGCCGGGGCGCCGAAATGGCCGAGATCGGCATACATCGCCTCGCCGCCGGTCACGGCCAGGAAGGCCGCGCCGAGCATCATGAAGCTCACATGCCAGCCCGCATGGGCGAGGAAGTCCACGGCCCGCCAGGGATTGGCCGCCCCCAGGATCTCCGGGGCGCGCAGGATGCTCGGGATCGCCAGCAGGACCAGGACCACGAACCAGATCAGCATCACCGGGCCGAACACCCGGCCGATCACCGCGACACCCTTGTGCTGGACGGCGAACAGGGCGACCAGGATCACCAGCGTGATCGGCACCACGAACGGGGTCAGCACCGGCGCATCGACCTTCAGCCCCTCGATGGCCGACAGCACCGAGATCGCCGGGGTGATCGCGCCATCGCCGTAGAGCAGGGCTGCGCCGACCAGCCCGACCACCAGCAGCACGGCCTTCCAGGTCCCCGGCCGCGCCTGCCGGGCGCCGAGCAGGGCCAGCATGGCGACGATGCCGCCCTCCCCCCGGTTGTCCGCGCGCAGGATCAACACCGCGTATTTCAGCGACACGATCAGGATCAGCGACCACAGGATCAGCGACACCGCCCCCAGCGCCGCCGCCGGCACCGCGGCGCCACCCGCGGTCGCCGCCTTCACGGCCTCCTTGAAGGCGTAGAGCGGGCTGGTCCCGATGTCGCCGTAGACGACGCCCAGCGCCCCCAGCATGAGCGCCGGGCCGGGCCCGTGCCGGACGGCGCCGGGTTTTCGCGCCACCGGCGCGGCGGGCAGGGTGACCGCCGGAGCAGCCGCGGAACTCAGGGCTTGGCGCACGGGCGTATCCGGTCGATGGCGGCACTGTCGTGCGCGACCTTAGCAAGCCGGATGCGGGGCGGAAGACTTAATCCCTCACCGCCGCGAACGCGGCGAAGACTTGTCACCCGAACCCGATGACATTGGAATGAAGCTCGTTGCCCCCTCCCCGAACACGGGGAGGGAGTGTTCTGTCTCAGGCGGCGTCCAGGCCCAGGTCGATGATCGCCGCCGAATGGGTGATCCAGCCGCAGGAGATCAGGTCGACGCCCGAGGCCGCCACCGCGCCCACGGTCTCGCGGGTGATGCGGCCGGAGGCCTCCGAGAGGGCGCGGCCGTCGATCATCGCGACGGCGCGGGTCAGCAGGTCGGGACCCATATTGTCGAGCAGGACCGCGTCGACCCCGATCGAGAGGGCCTCTTCCAGCTGGTCGAGGCTGTCGACCTCGCACTCGATCTTCACCAGGTGGCCGACCCGGGCCCGGGCGCGCTCGATCGCCGGCACGATGCCGCCGGCCACCGCGACGTGGTTGTCCTTGATCAGCACCGCATCGTCGAGGCCGAAGCGGTGGTTGGAGCCGCCGCCGGCCCGGACCGCGTGCTTCTCCAGGGCGCGCAGGCCCGGGGTGGTCTTGCGGGTGCAGACGATCGAGGCCTTGCCGTGCGGGCGGGCCGCCTCGACCAGGCCGTTCGTCGCCGTGGCGACGCCGGACATCCGGCACAGCAGGTTCAGAGCGACGCGCTCGGCGGTCAGGATCGCCCGGGCCGGCCCTTCGAGGCGCAGGACGACGTCGCCGGGCGACACGCGGGCGCCATCGCCGCGCTCGACCGTGACGGTCACGGCCGGATCGATCAGCGCGAAGGCGATGGACGCGGCGTCGGTGCCGGAGATGACGCCGGCTTGCCGGGACGCGATCACGCCGCGCATCCGCTCGCCGGGCGGCACGATGGCATCGGTGGTGATGTCGCCGGCCCGGCCGAGATCCTCGACCAGGGCGGCGCGCACCACCGGCTCCACCAGGAGCCGCGGCAGGGGCAGGATCTCTGCCGTCAGGACCGATTGCGTCAGGACCGATTGCGTCATGGCGTCAGCTCCGTCCCAGCTTCGATGGTCTCGCGGTGCTCGGCCTTCAGCGCGGCGAGGGTCGTCTCGGTGTGCGCCGCCGGGGCGGTGTGGGGGAAATCGCTGCGCCAATGGGCGCCGCGGCTCTCCTGGCGGGCGAGTGCGCCCCGGGCGATTATCAGCGCCACCAGGGCGGCGTCGCACTGGTCCGCGCGGGGCTCGAGGGCCGACACCGCCTCGGCGAGGCCGGCGGCGTCGCGCACGACGCCGACCTTCGCCTCCATCAGCCTGCGGATCGCCGGCAAGTCGGCGACTGACCGGGGCGCCGCCGTTTCGGGCACGATCGCGCCCGGAAGCGAGGCGTCGAGGGCGTCGGCGATGAAGCCGGCATAGGCCAGCCCCTCCAGCAGGGAGTTGCTGGCGAGCCGGTTGGCGCCGTGCAGCCCCGTCGAGGCGACCTCGCCGCAGGCATAGAGGCCCGGCACCGAGGTGGCGCCATGCGCGTCCACCTTCACCCCGCCCATATGGTAGTGCGCCGCCGGGCGGACCGGGATCGGCTGCACGGCCGGGTCGATGCCGGCGGCGGCGCACAGGCCCGCCACGGTCGGGAAGCGCACCGGCATCGCGGCTCCGAGCGCGCCGCGGGTATCGAGATAGACCGAGCGGCCGCGCTGGAGTGCCTGGAAGATGCCGCGGGCGACCACATCGCGCGGGGCGAGGTCGCCACCGGCGATCCCGGCCATGACGGCAGCGCCGGTCTCGTCGATCAGCCGGGCCCCCTCCCCGCGCAGGGCCTCGGTGGCCAGCGGCATCGGGTCGGCGCCGGCCGCGATGGCGGTCGGGTGGAACTGCACGAACTCCATGTCGCGCATCACCGCCCCGGCGCGGGCGGCCAGCGCGAGGCCGCCGCCGACGGCGCCGGGCGGGTTCGTCGTGGCCGCGTAGAGGGCGCCGACGCCGCCGGTAGCCAGCACCACGGCGCGGGCCGGGATCCGGAACCGGGCGCCGTCGCGCTCGGCCACGATGCCGGCCACCGCGCCGTTCGTGTCCCGCAGCAGGCCGCAGGCGCAGGCCTCGACCACCTCGACGGAGGGGGCGGACAGGACCGCCCGCACCAGGCCTTCCAGAACCCGGGCGCCCGTGGCGTCGCCGCCGGATCGGACGATACGGCGCCGGCCATGCGCGGCCTCGAGACCCAGCGCCAAGGCACCGTCCTCGGCGCGGTCGAACGGGACGCCGATCCGCACCAGCCAGTCGATCAGCGCCGGCCCGGCCTGGGCGACCCGGAGCGCCACGTCGGGCTCGGTCAGCCCGGCGCCGGCGGCCTCGGTGTCGGCGGCGTGGAGCGCGGCGGCATCGTCAGCCCCGACCGAGGCGGCGATGCCGCCCTGCGCCCAGCCGGTGGCGGTGCCGAGCCCCAGGGCCGAGGCGGTGATCAGCGTCACGGGACGCGGCGCGAGCCGCAGCGCGACGCTGAGGCCGGCGACGCCGCCGCCGACCACGACGACGCGGTCGGCCGTGTTGGGAGAGACGGCGTTCATCGTCAGCGCACCAGCAGCATGCGCTCGACCGCCGCCCGGGCGCGGTCGGCGAGCGCCGGATCGACCGTGACCTCGTGGGTCATCGTCTCGAGGGCGCGGCGGATGTTGCTGAGGCTCATCCGCTTCATGTGCGGACACATGTTGCAGGGCTTGATGAACTCGATATCCGGATTCGCGGCCGCGATGTTGTCGGCCATCGAGCACTCGGTCACCAGAACGACCTGGCTCGGGCGCTTCTGGAGCACGAAGTCCATCATCATCGCGGTCGAGCCGGAGAAGTCCGATTCGGCGACGACGTCCGGCGGGCATTCCGGATGCGCGATCACCGTGACGCCGGGATAGCTGTCGCGCACATCGCGGATATCGCCGGGCGTGAAGCGCTCATGCACCTCGCAATGCCCGGCCCAGGTCAGGATCTCGACCTCGGGCACCTCGGCCTGGACGTTCTGGGCCAGGAACTCGTCCGGGATCATCAGGACCCGGGGAGCGTTCAGCGATCGGACCACCGCAACGGCGTTGCCGCTGGTGCAGCACAGGTCCGATTCGGCCTTCACGGCGGCGGAGGTGTTCACGTAAGTCACGATCGGCACGCCCGGGTACTTGGTCCGGAGGCCGCGCACGTCGGCGGCGGTGATCGAATCGGCCAGCGAGCAGCCCGCGCCCATATCGGGGATCAGCACGGTCTTGCCCGGGTTCAGGAGCTTGGCGGTCTCGGCCATGAAGTGGACGCCCGCCAGGACGATGACGTCGGCATCGACGGTCACCGCCTCCCGGGCCAGAGCCAGGCTGTCGCCGACGATGTCGGCCACCGTGTGGAAGATCTCCGGCGCCTGGTAATTGTGCGCCAGGATCACGGCATTGCGCTCGCGCTTCAGCCGCAGGATCGCCTCGATATCGGGGGCGAGCGCCGGCCACTCGATCGCGGGGATGTGGCGGCTGACACGGGCGTAGAGATCCGGCAGCGGCAGGCCCGGAACCGACGTTCGAGAGACGGGTGACACGGTCGCCGTCATGGCGTCCTCCATTATGCTCAGTTTGAGCATTGTGCCGTCTAACTTATGGGCGTCGGATCCGTCTGTCTAGATATGCTAGCCTTGAGCATAAATCTTTTGCGACGCGGTGTTATGCTGCGCCGCCGAAGGGCGTGACGCTCAGCAGAAGGTCGCGGGATCCGGTCCGATCCGCCCATCCGGCCGGTCGAGGGCGGCGATCTGCGTCATCTCGGTGTCGCTGAGCACGAAGTCGAACACCGAGACGTTCTCGACGATCCGCTCGGGCCGGGCGGTCTTCGGGATCGCCACGCAGCCGATCTGCACCTGCCAGCGCAGCACCACCTGGGCCGGGCTCTTGCCGTGGGCCTTGGCGATGGCGACGATCACCGGATCGTTCAGCTCCTTGCCCTGCCCCAGCGGGCTCCAGGACTCGGTCACGATGCCGCGACGGGCATCGTCGGCCCGCGGCTCCGCGCGCTGGAAGCGCGGATGCAACTCGATCTGGTTGACGGCAGGCGCGACGCCGGTCTCGCCGATCAGCGTGGCGATGTGCTCCGGCGTGAAGTTCGAGACGCCGATCGACTTGGCGCGGCCCTCGTCGCGGAGCTCGATCAGCGTCCGCCACGTATCCACGAACAGCCGCCGCTGCGGACACGGCCAGTGGATCAGATAGAGGTCGACATAATCCTGCCCGAGGCGCTTCAGGCTCTCGTCGAAGGCCTTGCGCGCCGCATCGCGACCCTGCCGATCATTCCACAGCTTGGTGGTCAGGAAGACATCCGCGCGCGGCACCTGAGCCTCGCGGATCCCCCGCCCGACGCCCTCCTCGTTGCCATAGGCGGCGGCGGTGTCGATCAGCCGATACCCGGCCTGAAGCGCATGACCGACGAGTTCGGGCGCCTGCGCGTCCGAGAGCTGCCAGCAGCCGAAGCCGATCTGCGGAATGTGGCGCCCGTCGTTGAGGGGCAGGGTCGGGACGGTGACGGCCATACTGAGAACTCCCAAACGCGTGTTCCAACCGCTTCACCTGGATCGGGTCCGGTGATCGACCAGGGCCGGCCGTTCGACCGCGCCAGCGGGGCCGCGATGAACGGGCGCAGTCTGGACCGGATCTAATCCGCGGACGCTGACGTTGGGACATTGGATTCCAGGCTGCGCCGCGCCGTGAGCGTCGCGCATGGGCGGGATAGCAGCATGACTGACGAGATACCGACGAAGCCGTTCGCCCTGACACGGCGCGCCGTCGTGGAAGGCTGCGCGGCCGCCGGCGCGCTCGGCGCCCTCGGCTTGCGCCCGGCCCCCGCCGCGGCGGCCCCCGGCGATCCCGCGGCGCAGACCATGCCGGTGCGCCTGACGATCAACGGCCAACCGCGCGACCTGATCCTCGACACCCGCACGACCCTCTTGGACGCCCTGCGCGAGCACCTCGCCCTCACCGGCACCAAGAAGGGCTGCGACCATGGTCAATGCGGTGCCTGCACGGTGCTGGTAGACGGCCGGCGGATCAATTCTTGCCTGACGCTTGCGGCGATGCACGAGGGTGACGCGATCACGACGATCGAGGGCTTGGCGACCGGCGACACGCTCCATCCGATGCAGGCGGCCTTCATCGAGCATGACGGCTTCCAGTGCGGCTACTGCACACCAGGCCAGATCTGCTCGTCGGTGGGCATGCTGAGCGAGGCCAAGGCCGGATGGCCGAGCGCCGTCACGGAGGACATCGCGTCACAGCCGAGCCTCAGCGACGCCGAGATCCGCGAGCGGATGAGCGGCAACATCTGTCGCTGCAGCGCCTACCCGAACATCGTCGCGGCGATCCGCGACACCGCCGCCAGCAACCTCTGAGGGGGCGGACATGAAGGCTTTCACCTACGAGCGTCCTGCAACCGTGCAGGACGCAGCCAAGCTCGCGGCCGAGCGGCCGAACGCGAAGTTCATCGCCGGCGGCACCAACCTGCTCGACCTGATGAAGCTCCAGATCGAGACCCCGGCGACGCTGATCGACGTCAACCGGCTGCCGCTCGACAAGGTCGAGGCGACGCCGGAGGGCGGCCTGCGGATCGGTGCCCTGGTGCGCAACGCGGACCTCGCCGCGGACCCGCGGGTGCGCAAGGATTACGCGGTGCTGGCGAAGGCGCTGCTCGCGGGGGCCTCCGGCCAGCTGCGCAACAAGGCGACCACCGCCGGCAACCTGCTCCAGCGAACGCGCTGCTACTATTTCTACGACACGGCAATGCCCTGCAACAAGCGCGAGCCCGGCTCGGGCTGCTCGGCAATCGGCGGGTTCAACCGGATCATGGCGGTGCTCGGCACGAGCGAGGCCTGCATCGCCACCAACCCGTCCGACATGAACGTGGCCATGCGCGCGCTCGACGCCACCGTCGAGACGGTCGATCCGGCCGGGCAGGCGCGGACCATCCCGATGGCCGACTTCCACCGGTTGCCCGGCGACACGCCGCAGATCGAGACCGACCTGCGCAAGGGCGAGATCATCACCGCGGTGACGCTGCCGAAGCCGGTGGCCGGCCAGCACATCTACCGCAAGGTCCGCGACCGGGCCTCCTACGCCTTCGCGACCGTGTCGGTGGCCGCAATCATCACAGGCGCCGAAGGCGGCAAGCCCACCGCCGCGCGGCTCGCCTTCGGCGGCCTGGCGCACAAGCCCTGGCGCGTGGCCGAGGCCGAGGAGGCGCTGGTGCGGACCGGCTCCGCCGATGCCGCCGCCGACGCCGCTCTGAAGGGCGCCCGCGGTTACGGCGCCAACGACTTCAAGATCCCGCTGACGCGGCGGACCCTGCGCGCCGTGATGGCGCAGGCGACCCGCGCGTAAAATCCAGCAAGGACCAATCCCATGGAGATGAACCAGCCGATCGGCCGGACGCCCCTCGACGACCGGCCCGACGGCCTCGTCGGCAAGCCGCTGGACCGCGTCGAGGGTCCGCTCAAGGTCACCGGGCACGCCCCCTACGCCTACGAGACCCGGGCCCTTAAGAACCCGGCCTACGGCTACATCGTGCCGGCTTCTATCGCGGCCGGAACGATCCAGGCCATCGACGCCGAGGCCGCCCGCCGGGCCCCGGGGACGATCCTGGTCCTGACCCACGAGAACGTGCCCGAGCAGGGCGAGAAGAAGGAGCAGGTCTGGCCGCAGCTCCAGGGCACCGAGATCAAGTTCTACGGTCAGCCCGTGGCCTTCGTGGTGGCCGAGACCTTCGAGCAGGCCCGAGCCGCCGCGATGCTGGTCAAGGTCCGGTACGACGCGGCCAAGCCCAGGGCGCTGCTGAAGGACAACATAGCGGCGGCCTACGAGCCGAAGCCCATGAACTCGCCCCCGGATTCCAAGCTCGGCGATTTCGACACGGCCTTCGCGGCGGCCCCGGTGAAGCTCGACGTGGAGTACACGACGCCGCCGCAGATCCACGCCCAGATGGAGCCGCACGCCACGATCGCCTCCTGGGAGGGCGACGGCGTGGTGCTGTACACCTCCAACCAGATGCCGAACCGCGGCCAGAAGGCGCTGGGTTCGGTGCTCAAGCTGGCCCCCGAGAAGGTCCGGATCGTCAGCCCCTATATCGGCGGCGGCTTCGGGGCGAAGCTGCAGGTCCAGCCGGAGGCGACCCTGGCGATCCTGGCTTCCAAGGTCATCCAGCGGCCCGTGAAGGTCGCGCTGACCCGGCAGCAGGAATTCCACGTCGCGACCCACCGCACCGACACGATCCAGCGGATCCGGCTCGGCGCCGACAAGGACGGAAAGCTCTCGGCGATCAGCCACGAATCCTGGTCCGACACCGCCGAGGGCGACGGCTTCTTCGAGACCTCTGCCAACGTCACCCGCTCGCTCTACGCGGCGCAGAACCGGGTGACGCGCCACCGGCTCGTCAACTTGAATATGCCGATCGCGTCATCGATGCGCGCGCCGGGCGAGGCCGTGGGTCAGCTCGCCTTCGAATGCGCCATGGACGAGCTGGCCGAGCACCTGAAGATCGATCCGATCGAGCTGCGGGTGCGCAACGAGCCCGCTGAGGATCCCGAGAAGAAGGTGCCGTTCTCCACCCGCCAGCTCGTGCCCTGCATGCGCGAGGGTGCCCGCCTGTTCGGCTGGGACAAGCGGCAGGCGGCGGGCAGCCGGCGCGAGGGCAATTGGCTCGTCGGCATGGGCATGTCGGCGGCCGCCCGGCTCAACCCGCTGATGCCGTCCTCCGCCAAGGTGCGGCTGGGGCCGGATGGGGTGCTGGTGGTCCGCATGGCGATGACCGATCCCGGCACCGGCACCTACACGATCCTGACCCAGATCGCCGGCGAGATGCTCGGCCTGCCCCCCGAGCGGGTGCGGGTCGAGATGGGTGACACCGATTTCCCGTTCGCGGCCGGCTCCGGCGGCTCGTTCGGCGCCGGCTCGTCGGGCTCGGCGCTCTACGTCGCCTGCGAGAATTTGCGGGAGGCGCTGTTGAAGGCGGGCGATCTCAACCCGGAGGGCGCGACCTTCCGGGACGGCGCCGTGACGTCCGGGAACCGGACAGAAACCCTGACCGACCTCGCCAAGAACGGCCTGGAGGCGACCGGCGAGATCAAGCCGGGCGAGATGAAGCAGAAATTCTCGCAGTACTCCTACGGCGCTCACTTCGCAGAAATCGGTGTCGACGCCGATACAGGCGAGATCAGGCTCCGAAGAATGCTGGGCGTTTTCACCGGCGGCCGCATCCTCAACGCGAAGACGGCGCGAAGCCAGGCGATCGGCGGGATGACCTTCGGCGTCGGTGCGGCGCTGATGGAGGATGCGGTGGTCGATTCCCGCTACAGCTTCTTCGTCAACCACGACATGGCCGAGTACCATGTGCCGGTCCATGCCGACATCCCGGCGATCGACGCGGTGTTCCTGCCGGAACTCGACGACAAGGCGAACCCGCTCAAGAGCAAGGGTCTCGGCGAGCTCGGCATCTGCGGCGCCGGGGCGGCGCTCGCCAACGCGATCCACAACGCCACCGGCATCCGGATCCGCGAGTACCCGATGACCCTCGACAAGGTGCTCAAGGGCTTCGAGGAGCAGGAGGGCCAGGCCCAGCGCCGAACCTGACGCGCATCGCATCGGCACCGGCCCCACCCACGGTTGACGGGCGCGGCGCCGATGCGGGACACCCGGGCAAAACCCTAGACCACGGGGAACGCCCTTTGTCCGATGCCCTCCGGCCCCACGACCGCCACCCGCCGGCCCGCTTCAACGCGGCCCGGTACTGCCTGGCCGAGAACGCGCGGCTGCGCCCGGACAAGACCGCCCTGGTTCTGGTCGGCGACGGAACCGAGAGCCGGCTCAGCTTCGCCGCGGTCGACCGCGCTGTGCGCAGCATCGCGGCGGGCCTGCTCGGCCTCGGGCTGAAGCAAGGCGACCGGGTGATGATCCGGATGGGCAACGAGGCCGATTACGTCCTGGTCTATTTCGGCGCCCTGGCGGCGGGCCTCGTGGCGCTGCCATCCTCGCCGCAGCTGACCGAAGGCGAGGCCGCGTTCCTGATGGAGAATTCCGGCGCGGCGGCGATCGTGGTCGGCTGCGGCTGCACGGTCCCGCCCGAGGCCCTGGGCGGCCGGCTCCTGCTCGATGCCGCCGCCATCGCCGCCCTGAAAGCCGGCCCGGCGCTGCCCGACTACGCCGACACCGCCGCCGACGACCCGGCGATGCTGATCTACACCTCCGGCACCACCAGCCGGCCCAAGGGCGTGCTGCACGCCCACCGGGCCGCCTTCGGCCGCTGGCCGATGGTCGAACACTGGATCGGGCTCACCGAATCCGACGTGATGCTGCATGCCGGCACCATGAACTGGACCTACACGCTGGGGGTGGGCCTGAGCGACCCCTGGTCGGTGGGCGCTACCGCGGTGCTCTACAACGGCCCCCGCGACCCCGCGGTCTGGCCGCGCCTGATCGCGGCATACGGCGCCACCCTGTTCGCCGCGGTTCCGACCCTCTACCGCCAGATCCTGAAATACGGCGCTCTCGCCCAGCACGACCTATCGAGCCTGCGCCACGGCTGCACCGCCGGCGAGCCCCTGTCGGTGGAGCTGCTGGAGGCCTGGACCCGGGCGACGGCCAAGCCGCTCTACGAGGCGCTCGGAATGAGCGAGATCTCCACCTACATCTCCAGCGGCCCGACCATCCCGGTCCGTCCGGGCTCCCCGGGCCGGCCGCAACCCGGGCGGCGCGTGGCGATCCTGCCGGTGGAGGGCGAGCCCGTGCCGTTGCCCGCCGGCGAGACCGGGCTGCTCGCCGTCCACCGCTCGGAGCCGGCACTGATGCTCGGCTACTGGAACCGCCCCGACGAGGAGGCCGAGGTGATGCGCGGCGACTGGTTCGTCGGCGGCGACCTCGCGCGGCTCGATTCCGACGGCTACGTCTGGTTCGAGGGCCGCAACAACGATCTGATGAAGGCGATGGGCTACCGGGTCTCGCCGAACGAGGTCGAGGTCGTGCTCTCCGCCCACCCGTCCGTGGCGGAGGTCGGGGTGGCCGAGTTGCCAGTCCGCGCCGACGTCTCCGTCATCTGCGGCTTCGTCGTGCTGCAGCCCGGCGCCGAGCCCGACGCCGCGGATCTGCTCGCCTGGTGCGAGAGCCGGCTGGCGGCCTACAAGCGCCCGCGGGAGATCCGCTTTCTGGACGCCCTGCCCCGGACGGCCAACGGCAAGGTGCAGCGCAAGCGTCTGGTCGAGGCTTTGGGGTGAGGCCGCATCCTCAATCCGCAGAGTGAGCGATCGCTCATCGAGACCTGGGACGCTCAGGACGCGGGACGTTGTGCACGGCGCGCAAACATCCAGCCTGTCACACCGGGACCGAGGAGCGGAGGCCGGCATGACATTGTGGCTTGATCTGCCTGCCCCGCGCTTCCGGGCCCAACGGGAACCGCGCCCCTACAGCAGCGTCCCCCGCAGGATCAGCAGTGCCACGGAGAAGTAGATCACCAGCCCGGTGACATCGACCAGGGTCGCCACGAACGGGGCCGAGGCGGTGGCGGGGTCGAAGCCGATCCGCTGGAGGATGAACGGCAGCATCGAGCCGGCGAGCGAGCCGAACATCACGATGCCGACCAGGGCCGCGCCGACCGTGGCGGCGACCAGCGGCCAGTGCTCGCCGTAATCGTAGAGGCCGAATTTCTGCCAGGCGACGATCCGGATCACCGCGATGATGCCGAGAATGCTGCCCAGCACGATGCCGGTGGGCAGCTCGCGCAGGGCCACCCGCCACCAATCGCTCAGACGGATCTGGTGCAGGGCCAGCGCCCGGATCAGCAGCGAGGTCGCCTGCGAGCCGGAATTGCCGCCCGAGCTCATGATCAGCGGGATGAACAGGGTCAGGACGATCGCCTTCTCCAGCTCGCCCTCGAACCCCTGCATGGCCGAGGCGGTGAGCATCTCGGACAGGAACAGCGCGCAGAGCCAGCCGGCGCGCTTCCGGATCATCGTGAAGAAGCCGATATCCATGTAGGGCTCGGGCAGCGCCTCCATGCCGCCGAAGCGCTGCACGTCCTGGGTCTGCTTCTCGACCATGGCGTCGATCATGTCGTCCACCGTGACGATGCCGATCACGTGGCCGACCGCGTCGACCACCGGCAGCGCCAGCAGGTCGTATTTCGAGATCAGCCGGGCCGCCTCCTCGCGGCTCGCCGTGGGCGAGACGGCCAGCGGCCGCCGGCCGGGGGCGACGCTGAGGACGTTGTCGTTCGGGTCGCCCGAGATCAGCCGGCGCAGGGGCACGGCCTTGGTCAGCGCCCGGGTGCGCGGGTCGAGCACGAAGATCGCGTAGATGGTCTCGCGGGTCTTCTCGACGTGGCGGATGTGCTCCAGCGTCTGGCCCACCGTCCAGGTGCCCGGCACCGTGACGAACTCGGTGGTCATCAGCGAGCCGACCGTCTCCTCGCCGTAGGCCGACAGGCGATCGACCGCGCCGCGGGTCTCGGCGTCGAGGCGGGCGCGCAGGTCTGACCGGCCGGGCTCCTCGATCTCGCGGAACACGTCCGTGACCCGGTCGGCCGACATGCCCGAGAGGTAGGCGGCCACCCGGTCGCGCGGCAGCATCTCGATGATGTCGGCCGCGCAGTCGAGTTCCGGCTGGTCGAGCACCTCGATCGCCCGCTCCATCGGCAGGCCGAGGATGATCGCCGCGGCGACCTCGGGGGCCTCCTCGTTCAGGGCCTCGACGATGTCGGGGGCGCGCTCGTCCGACAGGCGTGCGGCCAGCACGGACGGGTCGACGCGCGCGTCGATGGGGGCGATCTCGTTCATGGCCTCGCCTCTCGGGTGACGAGACGGCGCGCCGCCGGTCTTGCTGGCTCTCAGGGCCGCGACCGGTGAGCCACGCCGCTCACCCCGCGGCCGGGCCTCTCAGCGGCTCAGGCGGGATGACGGCGCGTCGCCGGGCACGGCAGGCACGATCGGTCAGGCACGTCGCTTCGCTGGTCGATGCTGAAAGGGAGCGCGGCGCCCCCGGATGGACGCCCCGCGCGGCTGCCTCGTGCCCCTGCGGGAAAAATCCGTCAAGCCGAAACCGGCCCCCATCCCGGGCATCGTGCACGACGGTGCGGCAGCGTTGCCGGAAGGCCGCGGCCGGACCGGGCGGCGTCCATATGAGAAATATAAGTGTTGTGCTCGCTTGTATTGCGCCCAAGATATTGCCTATATGATCCTCATCAACAGCGAGGAGAAACGCCATGGCTTGGTCTGCCCCGATTGTGTCCGAGATCTGCGTCGGCATGGAAGTCACGAGCTACGAGTCGGCCGAGATCGACACCTTCAACTAAGTCGCCCCCGCCCCGGGTCGCTGAATGATCCGGGGATTGTCGTCGTCATCGTCCCATCGTTCATTTCCTGGAGGAAAACATGGCCTGGTCCGCTCCCGTCGTTTCCGAAATCTGCGTCGGCATGGAAGTCACCAGCTACGAGTCGGCTGAGATCGACACGTTCAACTGAGACATCCATCCACCGGATGGTTTCGGGCGCCGCTTCACACGAAGCGGCGCCTTTTTTGTGCGCGCAGGCCCGGTGGACGATCTTGATCACCTGCGCAGGATCGGATTTCTTCGCGCGGTCTCATCCCGGGCGGTCGCTAACGGCGGAAGCCTTGCCGGATGCTTCCACATGTCCCGGCGATCCCCGAAGCGGGAGCGCCGGTCCCCAAGGGTCGGGCCATGCACGTCCTGCTCACCGGTTCCTCCGGCTGGCTCGGCCGGTTCCTCGCCCCGCGCCTGCGCGCCCTCGGCCATCGGGTGACCGGCCTCGACGTAGCCCCCGGGCCCGAGACCGATCTGGTCGGCTCCGTCGCGGATCGCGGCACCGTCAGCCGGGCGTTCGATCGCGGGATCGAGGCCGTGATCCATGCCGGCGCCCTGCATAAGCCCGACATCGTGCGCTACCCGGCGCAGGCCTTCATCGACAGCAACGTCACGGGAACGCTGAACCTGCTCGAGGCGGCGGTCTCAGCCGGCAACGACCGTTTCGTGTTCACCTCTACGACCTCGCTGATGATCAGCCAGGCGATCCGCGACGAGGCCGGCGAGGCCGCAATCTGGCTGGACGAGACCAGCGGGCCGCTGGCGCCGCGCAACATCTACGGGGTGACCAAGCTCGCGGCCGAAGGCCTGTGCCGCCTCTACGCCGCGGAGTACGGGCTGGCCTGCGTGGTCCTGCGCACCGCCCGGTTCTTCCCGGAGGAGGACGACACGCACCGGGTGCTGTCCGGCGAGAACCTCAAGGCCAACGAGTTCCTGAACCGGCGCCTGACCGTCGAGGACGCCGCCGAGGGGCACGTCGCGGCGCTGCTGCGGGCGCCCGAGATCGGGTTCGGCCTGTTCCTCCTCTCCGCGCCGACACCGTTCGACCGCGCCGAGGCAGGAGACCTCAAGCGGGACGCCGCATCCGTCATCGCGCGTCACTTCCCCGACGCCGCGGAACTCTACGCCCGGAGAGGCTGGACGCTGCCGGCCAGCATCGGCCGGGTCTACGATTCGCGTCTCGCCGAGACGGTGCTCGACTTCCGCTGCCGGACCGGATTCGCCGAGATCCTGGAGGCGTTGCGGGACGGGCGCGCCCTGCCCTTCGCGCACGACCCGACCTACCTGTCTCCGAAAGAGGTCGGGCTGGAACGCTACGCCTTCGGCCGCTGACGCCCCCGCCCCTCAGGCCACGAACATCCCGGCGATCGCCGCGCTCGTGAGGTTCGCCAGGGTCCCGGCCAGGATCGCGCGCAGCCCGTAGCGGGCGACCTCGGCGCGGCGCTCGGGGACCAGGCTGGAGAAGCTCGCGAGCTGGATCGCGATCGAGGCGAAGTTGGCGAAGCCGCACAGGGCGAAGCAGACGATCGCCTGGGAACGCGGGTCGAGGGTCTCGGCCTTCAGGGTCGGCGACAGGTTGGCGTAGGCGAGGAACTCGTTGAAGGCGATCTTCTGGCCGATCGCGCCGCCGACCAGCGCCGCGTTCTCCCAGGGCACGCCGAGCAGCCAGGCGAGCGGCGCGAGCGCCCAGCCGAGCACGCCCTCGATCGAGGCCGCCGGGTAACCGGCGAGCCCCCCGACATAGCCGACGATCCCGTTCGCGAGGGCGATGAGGCCCACGAAGGCGATCAGCATCGCGCCGACCGAGACCGCGACCGCGAGGCCCTTCTGCGTGCCGTCGGCGGCCGCCTCGATGATGTTGGCCGCCCGGATCTCGCCGAACTCCACCCGGGTGGTGGCGATCCGGGTCGGCTCGACCGAGGGCATCAGCATCTTGGCGTAGAGCAGGCCCCCGGGGATCGCCATCACGGAGGCCGCCAGCAGGTAGGTCATCGGCACGCCGAGCGCCGCGTAACCCGCCAGGATCGACCCAGCGGTGGAGGAGGCGCCGCTCGCCATCACGGCGAACAGCTCCGCCCCGGTGAGCAGCGGCAGGAACGGGCGCAACGCCACCGCGATCTCGCTCTGGCCGATGGCGATGGTGATCACCGCGGAGAAGGATTCGATCGGCGAGGTGCCCAGGATCCGCCGGAGCACCGCGCCGAGCCCCCGGGCGAGCACCTGCATCACGCCGACATGGTACAGGACTCCGATCAGCGCCGAGACGTACAGGATCTGCGGCAGAACCCGCAGGGCCAGGATGAACCCCGAGCCGCCGAACAGCTCGAACATCTTCGGCTCGACCAGCCCGCCGAACAGGAACGCGGTGCCGCGGTCACCGTAGGAGAGCCCCGTCACCACGACGTCCGCGGCGGCCTTCAGCGCGGCCTGCCCGGCCGGCAGGAACAGGACCAGCGCACCGAGCCCGACCTGCAGCGCCAGGGCGGCGAGCACGACCCGGGGGCGGATCGCCCGGCGGTTGTTGGAGCACAGGGCGGCGATCGCCAGCAGGAGCAGGATGGAGAGGCCGGCATGGATCAGGCGGTCGGGCATCGCATCCTTCGGGTCCGAGCTTGACCGCCGGATGGAAGGTTCGGGCCAACCGGCCCGTCAATCCGGGTTGTCCATCACGAGGTAGGGAGCGAACAGGTCGCTGACCTGCGCGAAGCCCCAGTCGAGATCGGCCTGGGTCAGCTCGGTGCTGCCCTGGAGCCGGTGGCTCATCCAGTGGCTCGACACGATCCAGGCGTTGTCGATCAGGCGCCCCAGGGCATCCGGCGCGATCCGCAGCCGCCCGGCCCGAACCGCCGCCTCGAACACGCCGCGGGCGAGCGCCTGCGTCCGCGCCCGCAGGGCATGGACCCGCGGGCGCAGCGCCGGGGCGATCTCCACCATGGCGATCCCGTCCCGGTAGATGCAGCGATAGCGCCAGATCAGGTCGAACCAGCCCCGCTGATAGGCGAGCAGCGCCTCCGGGGCGGCGGGGTCGGCCGGCATGCGCCCGGCCACCGTCTCGGCCTCGACCTCGAAGGCCGAGAACAGCGCCTCCACGAGGCCGCTCTTGCGCGGGAAATGATATTGCAGATTGCCTTCCCGGATCCCGGATGCCGCGGCGATCTCCGCCGTGGTCACCCGGCCCAGGCCGCGGGCGTTGAACAGCGCCAGACTCTGCGCGAGAATTTTTTCGCGCGTCCCCGTGGGCCGTTCCGGGCCGTCGCCCCCTCGCCCCCTGCGGCTGTCGCCTGTCAGCATGATCCCCGAATCCGCTCTAGGGTATCCACCCTAGACAATCCGCGCGGCCGGGGCTATCCCCATGGCGTCGTCGGGCAAGCTCGGCGGAACGGGAGGTGAGGCTTGGCCCAGAAACTCCAACTCGCGGGCGCGGTCGTGCTCCTCACCGGCGCGGCGAGCGGCATCGGCGCCGCCCTGGCGCAGAGCTTGGCGGCCAAGGGCTGCAGCCTCCTGCTGGTGGACCGGGATGCGGCGGGCCTCGAGGCCGTCGCCGGCAAGGCCCGCGCGGCCGGTGCCGCCGTGGAGACCCGGGTCCTGGACCTCACCGACGCCGAGGCCATCCAGACGCTCCCGGACTGGGCCGAGGCGCGCTTCGGCCGCCTCGACGTCCTGATCAACAATGCCGGCGTCGCGCTGGGCGGGCGGTTCGACGAGACGCATCTCGACGATTTCGAATGGCTGATGGACATCAACCTGCGCGCCGTCGTGCGGATGTGCCACGCCTTCCTGCCGATGCTGCGTGCCCGGCCGGCGGCCCAGATCGTCAACCTGTCGAGCCTGTTCGGGCTGATCGCGCCGCCCGGCCAGGTCGCCTACGCGACCAGCAAGTTCGCCGTGCGCGGCTTCACCGAGGCCCTGCGGCACGAATATGCCGGCACCGGGCTCGGGGTCACGGTGGTCCATCCCGGCGGCGTCGCCACCGCCATCGCCCGCAGCGCCCGCAGCCCGCGCCCGCCCACGGACCCGGAGGCCGCCGAGCGCGCCCGGGTGGAGGACGAGAAGGCGCGCGAGGCGTTCGGCAAGCTGCTGACGCTCTCGCCCGAGGAAGCCGCGGCCACGATCATCCAGGGGATCGAGCGTCGCCAGCCGCGCATCCTGATCGGCAAGGATGCGCGCAGCGCGGCCCTGATCCAGCGCCTGATGCCGGTGGGCTACTGGAAGACGATCGTGCGCCTGTCCGGCGGGAAGGTCTGAGCATGGCGAGCCTACGCGCCTATCTGGGCACCTGGATGGTCCGCAACAAAGTGCGCGGCCCCCTGTCGAAGGCCCGGGACGCGGCCGCCTTCCGCCGCATCTTCGAGGCGCCGGCCTTCCCCGACCCGAAGGGCGTCACTTACGAGCCCGGCACGTTGGGCGGGGTGCGGGGGGAATGGGTCCGGCCGAAATCCGGATCGGGTCTGCGGATGCTCTACATCCATGGCGGCGGCTTCATCGCCTGCTCGCCGCGCACCCATCGGCCGGTGACCGGCGCGCTGGCCAATCGCGGCTTCACGCTCTTCGTCCCCGATTACCGCCTCGCCCCCGAGCATCCGTTCCCGGCCGCTGTGGAGGACGTGATGGCGGTCTGGCAGGCGTTCAGCGCCGAGGGTCCCGCCTGCGTCGCCGGCGAGTCCGCGGGCGCCAACATGGCCCTGGTGCTGATCGGCGAGGCGCGCGCCCGCGGCCTGCCGATGCCCTGGGCGGCCGCCCTGTTCTCGCCGGCCACCGACTTCGTCTCCGAGGACGGATCGCGGCGCACCAATGCCTGGCGGGACGCGATGTTCGACCCCGGGGCGCTGGCGGTGATCCGCACGATGTATCTCGGCGATGCCGACCCGGCCGATCCGCGGATCTCGCCGATCTTCGCCGATCCGACCGGCTACCCGCCCCTGCTGTTCCATGTGGGCGAGCGCGAGGTCCTGCGCGACGACTCGATCCGCATGGCCGAGAAGGCCCGGGCGGCCGGGGTCGTGACCGAGCTGAAGCTCTTCCCGGTCGTGGCCCATGCCTGGCAGTTCGCCGCCCATATGCTCCCGGAGGCGCGGACCTCGCTCGGCGAGGCCGCCGCCTTCCTCAAGGCCCACGCGCCGCAGAACGCGGCCGGATCGGGGAGTTCGCCGCGATGAAGGCCCCTGCGACCGAGCCCGCCGCCGAGCCCCTGGAAGTCCTGATCGTCGGCGCCGGCTTCTCCGGCCTCGCCATGGCGATCCGCTGCCGGCAGGCCGGGATCGGTCCGATGCGGGTGATCGAGAAGGCCGCGGATATCGGCGGCACCTGGCGCGAGAACACCTATCCGGGGGCGGCCTGCGACGTGCCCTCGCACCTCTATTCTCTCTCCTTCGCCCCCAAGCCCGACTGGACGCGGATGTATGCCCCCCAGCCGGAGATCCAGGCCTATCTGCGCGAGACCGCCGAGCGCCACGGGCTGATGCCCCTGATCCAGCTCGGCACCGCCTTCTCCGGCGCGACCTGGGACGAGGCGCGCGCGCTCTGGCATGTCGAGACCGATCGCGGGCCGATCACGGCCCGGGCGATCGTCTCCGCCATGGGCGGCCTGCACCATCCGGCCTATCCCGACCTGCCCGGCCGGGACGCCTTCGCGGGTGCGGCTTTCCACACGGCGGCGTGGGACCATTCCGTCGACCTGGCGGGCAAGCGCGTCGGGGTGATCGGCACCGGGGCGAGTGCCATCCAGGTCGTGCCGGAGATCGCCAAGGTCGCCGGCCACCTGACCCTGTTCCAGCGGACGCCGCCCTGGATCATGCCGAAGCACGATCACGCCATCGCGGATTCCACCAAGGCGCGCTACCGGCGCCTGCCGGTCCTCCGGCGGCTTGAGCGGGCGCGCCTGTTCTGGCTGCACGAGCTGCGTGCGTTCTTCGGCTTCACCAAAGTCTCGAAACTGACCAAGCAGGCCGAGGGCCTGGCCCGCCACCACCTCGCCAAGGCGGTGCCCGACCGGGCCCTGCGGGCCAAACTGACGCCGAACTATCGCCTCGGCTGCAAGCGCGTCCTGATCTCCGACGAATATTACCCGGCCCTCCAGCGCCCGAACGTAACCCTCGAGACCGGCGACATCGCCCGGATCACGGAGGCCGGCGTCACCACCGCGGACGGCCGGGCGCACGCTCTCGACGTGATCGTCTACGCCACCGGCTTCGACGTCACCGGCAGCTTCGCCCGGATGAACCTCGTCGGTCGCGACGGCCGGCGCCTCGCGGAGGCCTGGTCCGACGGGATGGGCGCCTATCAGGGCATCACGGTCGCGGGATTCCCGAACTATTTCATGCTGCTCGGACCCAATACCGGGCTCGGGCACAACTCGATCATCGCGATGATCGAGATCCAGGTGCGGCATGTCCTCGATTGCCTGGCGGCACTGCGCGGCGGCGCCCGGGCGATCGAGGTCCGCCCAGAGGCGCAGGCCCGGTTCCTCGATCGGATCCGGACCCGGCTGGCCGACAGCATCTGGCAGGCCGGCGGCTGCCGCAGCTGGTACCTCGATGCCCAAGGCCGCAACACGACCCTGTGGCCCGACTCGGTGATGGCCTACCGCCGCAGCGCGCGGCGGGCGCGGATGGCGGATTACCGGCTAGGTTGAAGGTCGCGGGCGGTCGGGGGCCAAGGCCCGCGTCAACACCCTGCGTATCGGGCGATCATACAACCGATCCAGCGCGTAGGCGGTCCCGGTGCAGAGAAGCGCGGCGATCACGGCGACGAAGACCGGACGATTCTCCATGTGGAGGATCTTCACCGAGCCGACCATGAAGTGCAGCATCGGGACATGGATGGCATACAGGGGATAGGACAACCCGCCCGCGGCCCGAAACAGCGCCCGTTCCTTGCGATAATCCGAGCCGGCCGCGAGATAGATGATCGCGGGCAGCAGAAAGAGGATCGCAAACACATCGAATAACGGGCCGACATCCGGAACGAACAGAACGGCGATGAGCAGCACCGCCGCAATCTCCGGCAGAAAGCCCCCCTTGTCGGGCTCAGGCCGGTATCGCCACAGAACGACACCGATGAAGAAGCCGAATCCCGCCCGGGCGAGACCGCCCGGATAGGTGGGCCACGTCGCGCCGAGATCGGCCGAGCCATTCTCGAGTGCGAAAGCGTAGATGGCGACAGCGGATACGACCGCAACAATCAGCAAGATCCAGGACCGCGCCTTATAAAAGAACGCCGCCCAGACGAGGTTCATCAGGATCTCGAGCGACAATGACCATAGCGGCGTATTCGTCGTGAAGATCGTATCCGTCGGAGCCGGGCTTGACCACGGCTTCGGCAGCAGGGCCGTGTTGAACACCGTTCCGCCGACGATATCGAACACGCTGTATTGCGAATGATTCTGAGTATAAAATCTAACTAGGAAATATAAGCTTCCGATGGACAGCCCGAGCACGCTGAGCGGAAGCATCCGGATCAGCCTCAGCCGCATGAAATCGACCAGCGGCATCGCGTCGAGCCGCGCGGCGTAAGCGTGGGATAGGACGAAGCCGCTCAGGACGAAGAAGAAATCGACCGCCAGATAGCCATGCGGTGCGAGCGGGAGCCCGATGATGGAGAAATGAAAGATCATGACCCCGACTGCAGCGGCTCCTCTGAGCCCGTCGAGGACCTCATATCGCACCTCAGAGGCCATGACATAGAACTCTAAGTAATAAAATATTAATCTTCTTAAGCAATCAAGTCAGGGCTGTGTCAAGTAATTTACGCTGTGAATTCTGTTAAAATGTCGCATCTTTAGACAGCGACGACCCTCTGCATGCAGACGCGCCTACCGGTTGTGTTGATGAATAGGATACGCTCTTCAGTTGTTCCGGCACGGCTTTGACGCGCACACAGCGATCGCGCCGCTTCGGCGACGTGGTGTGAGATCAGGACCTCCCCAGGAGGTTGCGGCCCCTTCCACGACTCGACGACCGCGAGGAGGCACCTCGGCGTGGCGTTGGTCTCGGAAGGCAGCGCCGCACCGGTCGCGCCGGCGGCGTCCGCCAGGCGTTCCGACCCGCCCGCCTCAGGCCGCCTGCGGCTGCTGGGCGAACAGGACGGCTTCGAGATCCTGGACTGGGCTGGGTCGCCCGAGATGATAGCCCTGCAGGAACGGGCAGCCCATGGATTGCAGCATCTGCAGATCCTCCTGCGTCTCCACGCCCTCGGCCACCACCTCGAGCCCGAGCAGCGTGCCGAGGCCCAGAACGGCCAGGACCAGCCCGCGCTTGTCGTCGGAGGCGCTGAGCCCGGTGACGAAGTTCCGGTCGATCTTGATCCGGTCGGCCCGCAGCTGGCGCAGCGAGGACAGCGACGAATAGCCGATCCCGAAATCGTCGAGCGCCACCCGGATACCCGCGCGCGAGATGGCCTGCAGCTTGCCCTGCACCGCGCCGAGATCGAGGGCGGTCTCCTCGGTGATCTCGATCTCCAGCATCTCGGCCGGCAGGCCCAGGGTGACGAGGCGCTCGATCACGATCTCGTCCACCGGGATCTGCGCCATCTCCCGGGGCGACACGTTCATGGCAACGCGGACGGCGCCGAGACCCCGGGCACGCAGGATCTGCATCATCCGGCAGACCCGATCGAGGATGAAGCGCAGGAGCGATTCGGTCAGCCCCGCCGTCGTGGCCGCGGCGATCAGTTCGGGCGGCGAGATCCAGCCGAGGCGCGGATGGCGCCAGCGCACCAGCGCCTCCAGCCCGACCAGGGTTCGGGCATCGAGGGCGTAGATCGGCTGGAACCAGACCTCGAGGGCGTTCTCGACCAGCGCGTGCGAGAGGTCGCGCTCCAGGTCGCGCCGCATCTCCAGGCAGCTGCGCAAGCCTGCGTCGAACAGGCGGAAGCGGTTCCGCCCGACCGCCTTCGACGCGTACAGCGCCTCGTCGGCGCAGCTCAGCATCTCCATCAGGCTGGGCTCGGGCTCGGCGTGAATGCCGATGCTGACCCCGACCCGCCCCTCGTCGAACCCGTCGAAGGGCTGGGCGATGGCGGCGATGAGGCCGGCGGCCAGGGCCGCGTAGGTCACGCCGGTCGCCGAGGGATCGTAGAGCACCGCGAACTCGTCGCCGCCGAGCCGGGCGGCCAGGCCACCCGGCGGGAGGGTGGTCCGCAGCCGGCGGGCCACCTCGACCAGCACCCGGTCGCCGGTCTGGTGGCCGTAGACGTCGTTGACCGATTTGAAGCCGTCGAGGTCGAGGAGCAGCAGGCAGGCGGTCCCGGCGTTCCGGTGAGCCTCGGCCTGCTGGATGAAGCCGGCGCGATTGAGCAGGCCGGTCAGGTCGTCATGGGTCGCGCGCCAGCGCATCTCCTCGATGAGCGCGTTGGCGCTGGCCTGCGCGTCCGCCCGGGAGCGGGCCAGCGCGGTGGCCTCGTTCTTCAGCCGGCTCGCCTCGCGAAAACCCGCCTCGCTCTGAAACGCCGACCGCGACAGGGCGGCCAGATAGAGCAGCACGCAGAGCGCCAGGCAGCTCTGGTCGAACCCGTCGGCGGCGAACAGGCAATAGGCCACCGACAGCAGCGGCAGCAGGATGAAGCAGACCGGGATCCGGGCATAGGCGGTGCCGTGCGTGACCGCGCCGGCGGTGATGCCGCAGGTGATGGTGAGGTAGAACAGGGTCTGGGCGGAGGTGTAGCCCGCGCAGAGCAGCGGCTGAAAGGCCCAGACGAGCCCCGACAGCAGCGCCGCCAGGGTGCAGGCGCGCAGATGCCCATCGAGCGAGCGCGCGGCCTCCTGGGCCATGTCGGGGGGCATCGCGGCGGTCAGGGCGAGCCCCGGACAGGCGGTCCTGCACAGGCCGATGCGCAGGAGGTTGGCGCCGGTCGAGGCCGCGTACCAGATCAGCCCGGCGCGGCCGTTGCCCGCCTGGAACGCCACCAGCACGCTGGCGAGCCCCAGCAGCATGTTGACCGGAATGGCGGTGAGGACGCTGCGCCGTACGGCCTCGAGCTGATCCCGACGGACAAGCGCCTGCGGCCGGCGATCCGGATCATCGGACGTCGCACCAGGGGCCGCCAGCCCAGGAGCGCGCCCCTCCAGGTCGTGAAGCGTCATCGTGCGTCCAATCCGAGGCGCACGGATTATCCACCCAGAGTCGTAAGAGAGTGTTGAACGTGTTGATCGGTTGAATCGACCGACACGGTCTGTGGACTTGGGGCCCTGCGTCGCAAGCCATTCCGGTGCCGCCACGCCGCGCCATATCCGATCCCGGGCCGCCGCCGGGCCCCGGATCCGCCATGGCCCTCACCAGCGACCTCCTCGACATCCGGACGATCTATCACGAGCCCGATGTCGGCGCGTTCCCGATCGGGCACGAGATCCTGGCGCGCTTTCCCGACGCCGAGCGGATCCCGGTCCCGTCGCACTGGAACATCCCGGCGCTTCACGGCAACGCGGGCTCGGTGGAGGATTGGGTGCGCATCAAGCGCTCCACCCTGGTGCTCGGGGTGAAGAAGGGCCTGACCATGCGCCCCAACGGCCGCAGCGCCCATTTCATCGCGCCCTCGACCTCGAACGGCTGCGCCATGGCCTGCGCCTATTGCTACGTGCCGCGGCGCAAGGGCTTCTCGAACCCGATCTCGCTGTTCGTGAATATGGACCAGGCCTGCGCGGCGATCGCCCGGCATGCCGACCGCCAGGGTCCCCTGCCGGAGCCCGACACGATCGACCCGGCCTACTGGATCTACGATATCGGCGAGAACGGCGACCTCTCCGTCGATGCGGCGGTGAGCACCGGCGTGCGCACCCTGGTCGAGCGCTTCCGCACCCTGCCGAACGCCAAGGCCTCCTTCGCCACCAAGGCGGTCAACCGCGACCTCCTCGCCTACGACCCGCAGGCCAAGACGCGGATCCGGTTCTCTCTGATGCCCGCCCGGATCGCCAAGATCGTCGATGTGCGCACGAGCCCGATCCCGGAGCGGATCGCCGCGATCAGCGATTTCGTCGCCGCGGGCTACGAGGTCCACGCCAATTTCTCGCCGGTGATCCTCTACGAGGGTTGGGAGGCGGATTGGCGCGCGCTGTTTGCCGAGATCGACGACACGCTCTCGGACGCCGCCAAGGCCCAGCTCAAATGCGAGATCATCATGCTGACCCACAATGCGGGCCTGCACGACGTCAATCTCGGCTGGCACCCCAAGGCCGAGGACCTGCTGTGGCGGCCGGACATCCAGGAGGCGAAGGTCTCGGAGGGCGGCGGCACCAACCTGCGCTACCGGACCGGCTGGAAGGGGAAATGGCTCGCCCGGTTCAAGGCCCTGCTGGCCGAGACCCTGCCGTACTGCACCGTGCGCTACGCCTTCTGAACTCCCGGGCCGACGGCGCGTTGGGGCGCGGGTTCAGGGAAAGGCGCAGGGATGTCCGAGCACGAAGCCTATATCCGCGAGGCGGTCGCGCTCGCCGAGGCGAATGTCCGGGCCGGCGGCTCGCCCTACGGCGCGGTCATCGTGCGCGACGGGGCCGTGCTGGTCCGGGCCGCGAACACGGTGCACGCCACCAACGACCCGAGCGCCCATGCGGAGATGGTGGCGCTGCGCGAGGCCAGCCAGGTTCTGGCCAGCCGCGACCTCTCCGATTGCGTGATGTATGCGAGCGGCCGCCCCTGCCCGATGTGCCATGCGGCGATGCGGCTCGCGGGCTTCCGCGAGGGCTACTTCGCCTTCTCGGCCGAGGAAGCCGAGGAGCACGGGGCCGGCAGCGCGGCGATCTATGCGGAGCTGTGCCGCCCCCTGGACGAGCAGCCGATGCGCCTCAGCCAGATCCGCCCCGCGGGCGCGGCGCCCTACGCCGCGTGGCGGGCGCGGCGCGAGGCCTGAGGCCTGTCGGAAGGGGTTTTTGCAAGGCGGCGTCTCGGAGTCTCCGCGGACCGGCACGCCCCGTAACGGACGCTAGTAGCGATCATCCGCGGAAACTCCCGCTCCGGGGTCCGACGGCGCCGTATCGTCGGTGCCCGGTGCCGGTTCCCGCAGCGGGGGAGTCGCGCGGGGTTTGGCCACCGAGCCCGTCCGGGTCGGCGAGGGCTTGGCTTTGACGGCGAGGCTCGGGGGCGCCGCCTTCCCGATCGGTCCGGGCACACCTTGCGGGCCGCGTGGTCCGGGCGGACCTGCCGGCCCGGCGCTGCCCACGGGACCCTCCGGTCCCGGCGGACCGCGCTCACCGGGCGGGCCGACCGGGCCCTCGGCACCCGGGGGGCCAGGCGGTCCCATCGCCCCCTGAGGACCGGGCTCGCCCCGGGTCCCGGCCTCGCCGCGCGGCCCGGGCGGTCCGGGAAGCCCCGGCGCCTGCTGGCCGCATTCGCCCACGACGACGCTGCGCACCTGTTTGGGGGTGCGCAGCGTCGCGATGCAGGTGGCCGGATGATAGACCACGTGAAACTCGAAGGCGCCCCGGCTGTCGGTGCGCTGCGGGAACCGGCCGTCGAGCGTGATGTCGGTGTCCGGCTCTCCGGTATTGCCCAGAACCCACAGGTCGCCGGCCGTGATCTTGGCGGCATCGATGCGCATATCGGCCTTGGCCGGCGCGATACAGACGATCAGCGCCGCAAAGACCGGAAACACGCTCCCGTACCGGAGCGATAGACACATGGCGGGTCCCGCGTTCTTCATATCGGCAACATGCCGCGCCTTTGCGGATTCGCAATAACGCGGCTTAAGTTCGGTGTGAAAAGCGACGTTTTAGCGAGCTACACGCCCGAATTCGGTATTCGCATGGCTGACATGCGCCATATGGTCGAAGGCTCGCACTTTCGTCCGACCGGTACAGCCGATCCGGGTGCGGTCGCGCACAGGGCGGTACGCCGATCTGTCACGCCATACGGGCGTCGTCGGCACTTGCTCCGCTGCTGGAACGGCCCCTTTTTGGGGCGCTGCGGCGCTCAGCCCTGTCCAGCGCGCCCCGCAAGAGGGCTGTCCGACGCGCGCCGGGCCGGGTCGCGAATTTCTGTTCCTTCGCGATGCAACGGTTTTGGCAGGTTGTTCGTTTGGGGGTTCGGCGCTGCACCATGAGCGCCCGACCCAGCACGGCCACGCTTCGAGGCCGCCAGCAGCCTGTGCGGATTCCGCTTGTGCGGCGCACAATCGAATGCTGCGTAAGTTGTTGTCCGGTCCGTTGTTTCGGACGGACTGCGCCGGGGATTCAGTATCAACTACTGAACGTGAGGTTTGCGCGACAACCCCGCCTATGGCGGCTTAATCCCCGTTCAATATGCACTTTTTTACAAAGCTAACCTGTTTAGGCAGGGTAAATAAAATAGCCGCCGCCTTGTCAGCCCCTTAATTGGCGTCTATAAGCCCGGCACTAACTAATCATTAACCACCCGCCATTGGCCTCAAACGAGGATCTGAGACCATGCAGGGTCATGCCGAATCCCCCACATCCACGGGCGCCTCTGCGCCGCACCATAGGGTTGAGATGTCCGATGTGGCCGATCAGATTGCGGATCAGGTGAGCGAGGCTGCGGAGGCCGTGGCGGAGGCGGTTCTGCCGGAGACGCCGTTCGTGGCCCGGGGGCTTCGGCTGGACTGGGCGGCCAAGCGCGGTCTCGACATCGGGGTCGCGGCGACCGCGCTGTTCCTGCTGCTGCCGCTGATGCTGCTGATCGCCGCCCTGGTCTGGGCCGGCGACCGCAAGGCGCCGATCTTCCGGCACACCCGGCTCGGCCGGGACGGGC